>JAXJYR010000081.1:0-16503 GCA_036306885.1 Longicatena sp. | reverse complement strand
GTCATTACACCAGTTATCGCAACTGTAGTGTCTTCTACTGTTTTGTAAAGTTTAAATTCTTCAGAGTCGTAAGCTTTACGGTAAACTTCGTAAGCAGTTGCATGTTCTGCTACATCCCAAGTTAAAGTAATTGTTTTGTAATTTGTATCTTTTGCTACTACATTTTCTACTTTAGCAGGTACCTTTGGTGTTGGAACTAAGGCTTCAATTGCATTTCTTAAGTTCGCTAACGCTTCATCTACCTCTTCTTGTGTAGAACTTACATTATTATATGCATAAGTTGCATCATCATAAGCAGTTTTTAAAGCTAAGTAGCTTTCTAATATATATGCATATGCATTATCTAAATATTCTTCAGCTTCTTCTAATGCTATTGCTAACTCATATTTGTCAACTTCACCAGCTTTAACATTTACAACTTGTTCTAGCTTGATTGTAGATGGTACTTCAATAGCATCCATAAGGCTTCCAGGGACAATATATGTACCTGGTCTTGCATTTTCAACCACTTCATAATCCCATTTTGCTGGAGTAATCGTTTCTAATGTTTCATCACCTTTACTTAAAGTTACATTTAATAACTCTTTATAGCGAATGGTTCCTAAGGCATCAAATTTTACTGTAATAGGTTCTAATGTTTCAAAATCAGATAGAACTAAACCAGTATTTTCAACACCATTCACAATCCATTCATTGACTCCAATTCCTGTTCCAGCTGCCACGTTGTTTAATTCCATAAAGTATACACGCATATAACGAGCTGTCACTGGTTTATCAAAGGTAATTGTATTTACTGGATGAGTTGGACCAGCATGTGCATTTTCCCCATTATATACAGTTTGCCAAGTATATCCATCTAATGATACTTGTACACAATATTTTGTTGGGAATACTTTATTATAGTATTCAATTACAGTTGAATAAATAGTATAAATGTTTTCACCAAAATCCACATGCATATAAGCATCATCATATGTTCCATTCATGTTTTTACTTACAGTATCAGAATCCCATTTTGTCGCAGAATCACCGTCGTTAATTGACGCTTTCACACCATTACTTGTACCAGAAACAGTCACTGGTTTTCCTAACGCAATGTTTTTTAATGTTGTACTAATTCCATCTTCTTTTTCAATCGGTGGAACAGCTGTACCTCTATCATCATCACCTTGTTCTCTTACAAGATAGATTTCATAGATTCCAACTTCATCACCATGGAACTCTAATTCAATTTGCGTAATTGGTACTGGTTCTACATTCAATTGTTTTACACTTTCATCTAACGTACCAATTGTTTCATATCCATTTTTCGTTTTAATACGAACAGTTGCATTACTGATTGCATTCGGATCTTGAAGGATTGTAATACTATCTAAAGTGTTATATCCAAATACGTTATAAACTAATTTATCACCTGAAGTTGTATCCATTTTGAATAAAGTTGATAATGAACCATCAATTGCCATTGAAGCACTATCATCTTTTGGTGTACTATAGATTTCTTGAATACTATCTGTATTTACACCTTTATTGATTTCTAATTCATGTAATTTAAAGTAGTATCCACTTGCACCAGTGAAACGTAAGCGTACATAATGTGCTAGTATTGGTTCAAAGCTTGCTTCAATATAACGATATGGAACTTCAAAACGAGAGTTATCATTTGTAACAGTCGCAACTGTTTGCCATTGAATTCCATCATTAGAAATTTCCATTACCCCATTATACATACGTGGATTTCCATCACTCATGACTGCTGTTAGATTTTCGACTAGTAAACTTCCACCTAAGTCAAAAGTAATGTAATCTCCTACTTTTTGTTGTTCGTTTGTCCAAGCATAAGTTGAATAGTCACCATCAAAGACATTCGCCCAATTTCCTTCTTTTAAGCTTTGTGTTAAATTTGATTCTGCATATTGAGGATTTGCATGTGCTAATACAGCTTCTACTAAGAATTTATCAATATCAAATTCGACATCTGATCCTGATGTATTTTTAATAAAAATGTATTGGAATGGAATTCCACTTGTATCACCATCTTGAATTTCTACAAGTTCAGAAGTATTTAATCCAGCATAAAATTTCACTTTACTTGTACTTACACTAGCTTTAAATGAATTTAAAATCGATGGATGTTTCATTTTCACACCGACATATTCATTGTTACATAAATATGCATCTTTAATATCTGTTAATCCAATCATGTTTCCTGAAATCGTTAATGGTTGGTGTGTAAACATTTCGGCATTTGTATATACACGATCTTGTTCAGGAACTTTTTTATTGACAGTGAATTCACGAATAAATGTCCAATAATCTGGTTTACTTGCTGTACCTGTTTCTACTAATCTAAAACGCACATAACGAGCTACCACATTACTATCTTCAATTAAGTATGTATCATTATATTGAGGATCAAATGAAGTATAATTTACACCATCATTTGAATATTCTAATACCGCTTTATGGAAGTAATCGTGGTGGGTATCATTTTGTGCTTGTAAGATACGAACATCATTTACTGGTTTTGATCTACCTAAGTCTACTTCAATATAGTCATCTTTTTTCTGTACGATTTGATAAGATGCATAAGTTGAATCTGAACCATCAAACATTTTCATTGCGTTGGCATCGATTGATTGTTCTTGTCCACCCATCACAATTTTATATGTTTGTCCATCATAGTTTGGATTTAATTGTGGTTCTAATGTTCCTTTTACATAGTTAATTAAGTTTTGCGCAAATGGTTGTAGACGTTTACTTCCTGCACGTGCGATGTGTTCATCTTGTTCATCACTTGGACATCTTTTATATGATTCCCAAGTTGCGATTGCACTAGATGCAGTTGCAAAATTACTCCATGCACCACTTAAATCATTTTGATTTAATGCCACTGCAGCTTCTAAGCTAGCTTTGGCAGCTGTTACTACATCTGTTAATGAGTGTAACCATGGTTCTAATTCACTGACTAATACTGCATTTTCACAATCTTCTCTAAAGGTATCAATCGCAGCTAAAATGTTATTAAATTCTGTTTTTAACGTCACAACATCAGAATCATTTGCTGCTAAAATTCCAGCTTTCGCTTTCGCTAAAACACTTTCTAATTGTGGTTTAATATATTCTGATTCTGGGAACCCTTGTCCTACACGTGATGATTTAGGACAGTTTGAAATATTTCTTCCTAAAGTTAAGAAAGCATCTTCTACTTCAGGTTGAATATAACTAAATGAGTTTTCCCAAATTTCATCGGCATAAGTAGAGAAATTGTTATTATTCCATTGTAAGGCTGCAAGTTGGAATAACGCAACTTTATTACTTTCTCCAAATTTAGATGGGTTTGATACAATACCATTTAAGTTTGTAACACCATCACGTGCATAGTGATTAATATTTCCTAAGAATAATCCTGTTGCGGCATGTTCATTTACTGGATAGTTTAACCAGAATGTTGCGTTTTGTCCTGTATGTTCTAATACATAGTTTACTGTATCTTGAGTAATTGGTGCATTTACATCATCACCAGTCCAATATAATGAAATATCATCATCTAGATTTTTTAACGCATTGAATTCAGCACGATTTCCTTGCCATGATTTATTATATCCTTGTGGACAATATGTAATTGGTTCACATCCTTTTGGAATAATAAATTCTTGGTTAATTCGATTTAATACCGTTACAACATCATCATGACTTCCACTTCCAAAGTCATCATTTAGAAAATCAAAACGACGTACTCCTGCATCATATAATTGCGTTAATTTTGCAATTAATTGATTCCATCTTGTTTCATATAAGCTTGTATTCGTTAATGATAATCCACTGAAGAAGTTACCCATATGAATACTCCATGCAAAGTAACATTTCGTAGCTTCTCCATGCGCAATTAATTCTTTAATTTGTGCTAATTGATCCTCTGGATATAATTGATTCCATTTTCCTGTATGATATGGGTCAGATTTAGATGCCCATACAAAAGTATTCATTTTTACATCTTTTGCGAATGTTTGTAAAGACATACGTTGTTCATGGTTCCAAATTCCATAGAACCCTTCAATAAATCCACGTACATTCATACTAGCATAGTCTTGAATTTTCACATTTAATAATTTTTCCGCATTAAAGCTAGCAAACATCATTTTTAACGTAGAAACTCCACGGAAAACTCCATCACTATCAGCCCCAATAATACGTGTAATATTGTTGTTTGTTTCTAATAAATAAGCATCTTCTTTCGTAAACAAATCAGTGTCTAAGAAATCATAGCTAAGGGCAGTATCTGCTACCCCTCCTGAGTCCTTAATTCCTAACGCAACTACAAAATCGGTAGTGATTTCATTACCTTCTGTATAAGAAATATTAAAGTCATCAAATACTTCTTTTACATAGTTTTCTGTAGCCTCATCAATTCCTTCTTCCATTACTAGTACAACTTCCTTGTTGAAAATCATTGATGATCCATCATATGTAATGTTTTGAGGAATTGGGTAAATTTGATAAGCATTGGCATCATCAGAAACTTGTGATGCTTTTACATTTAAATGTAGACAACTAAATACCATTGCCAAACATAAAAACAAATTTAAGATTTTTTTCATAGTGTTCTCCTTTCTGTCTAAAACCTCATCATTATCTTAAGTGAAATAAGACTAATTGTCTATATGATATTATTGCTTTTCAATTAAAAAAGGTGCTTCCACCGAAGTGAAAACACCTTAACATTTTGCTATTGAATTGTAATACTTTCAGTTTCTACATCTGGTGCATAAACCTTTTCACCATTCACTAGGGCAAATGCTCTAATTTTGTATTGGTATGTACTTCCAGCTTTTAATCCACTACTTGTAATAGTTGTATCTGTTGTACGTTTAATTTGACGATATGCTCCTCCATCTTTACTACGATAGATTTCATAATATGTCATACCTACTGCTTTATCAAAGCTTAATGTAACTGTTGTTCCATCTGCTTCAACTTTTACATTGGTTGGAACCATTGTTTCTGTACCAACAATACCTTCAACAATATTAGAACCATTTGTCATCACACGATCCACACTATCGTATCTTGCCGCTTTTACTTGATATTGGTAAGTATTAGCTTTCATTGCTTTTGATGTATAAGAAGTTTCATCTTTTCCTAATGTTAAGACTTTTTTCCATGCTCCTTCTCCATCTTTACGATAAATAATGTAACGTGTAGCTCCTTCAACAGTTGTCCAGCTTAAATCAAATTGGTTAGCTCCATTTGGTGTAATTGTAAGTTCTACTTCACCTTGTAATGTTGTAGTTGCTTTTACCTCAACTGCTTCACTTACTTCTTCACCTTTTACTGCTTTCACGCGGTAAGTATATTCTTTACCAGTTTTTACTCCACTTGCGATGTATGTTGTTTCATTAGTTGTTGCTAATTCAATCCATTCACCTTCATTAGTCAAACGTTCTACGATATAGCTTTCAGCATCTTTGACTACATCCCAGCTTAATTGAATTGTTTTGTAGTTGATAGCTTCAGCTTTTAAGTTTTCGACAGTTCCGAAAGCTTCTGCAATTTCAGCAAATACTGGTAATCCATTTTCTCCTGTAACCCATGCTACACAACCATCTGTAACATTTGCATTTAATGCGTTTAGTAATGTTCCATCGCTAAAGGCTGCACTACTAAGCTTAGTCACTGTTGCTTTTGGATTGTTTCCTACTGCTGTTTTACCATCCACATAGTATAAGTGATTCATTTGAATTGTATAGTTTTCTCCAGCAATACTTTCATCATATCCGACAAGTACTCCTGCATATTTTGGACAGCTTACAGTTGCATTAGAGTAACAGTTTTCAATCATACATGGTACAGAAGAATCAATACTTCTATTGGCACCACCAACTAATCCACCTGCTGTTTCATTGGTTGCATTTACTGTACCCCAAGTATAACAGTTTTTCATTGTTGAGTTATTGAACATACCTACTAATAATGCTACATCCCATTCACCACTTGTACTTCCATTTACATAACAGTTCATGATTGTTGCATACATTGTACGACCTGCAATACCACCAACACGTGATTTACCATTTACCACAAGGTTATCAAGTCCAAGATTTTTCACTGTACCACCTTGTAATAATCCAATCAATCCAACATTTTCTTTATCAGGTTCATTGATTGTTAAGTTTGAAATCACATGTCCCGCACCATCAAAGACACCTCTAAATTCAGCTACTGTAGTATATGTTGCACCACTCATATCAATATCTTTTGTTAATTTAAAGTGTGCATCCATTTTATCTCCAATATTAAGCATTTTAGAGAACATTTCTAATTCTTTTGGTGTTGAAATTAAATATGGAGATGCTTCACTACCTTCACCTTCAAATTCATATTGGATAGCTCCTGTTAATGATTGGTTATATTTATTACCAATCACTACATTATCTAAGTATCCATTAATATTTGTAAACATTTCACTTGTACCTAAATAAGAAGTAGATGAGTGAGCTGATACACTTGAAGGATGTACAATTAATGATGGTGAATATACATTACCATTTACTTTTAATACTGTTGTCGCTGTTGAACCATGAACATATGTACTTGTAAGGGTTACATTTACCCATTCATCTTGTGGTAATGATACATTAAATGTAAATCCATATTTGCCAATTTGATATCCAACCCCTTTATTTTGATAATCTAAATAGAAGGTAGCATTTCCATCTTTAAATAAGATTGCATTTGCATCTTGTGCACCATTCAAGTAAAGATCAAAGTTTACAGTATATGGATATCCAACTCCATCAAATGGTAAAGACATCATACTATCTGTATTTAAGACTGCAGCTTTACCATACATGTAATTTTCATCCATACTTTGTGTTGTCATGTTTGATACGACTGCATCAAAATCATTCGCAACATCACTTACGATATTTTCGTTGATTTCTTCAAAATCATATTGGGCGATGATACTAGAATCGGTATCGACAATTCTTCTTGGATTAGCATTTGGTGCATAATCTCCCACTTTATTGAAAGCTGTCACAAAGTCTTTTCCTGCATCAAAGCGGTTTTCATCACCATACCAACATTTTTCTGAAATAACTCCAATATATGATAATACTAAATCTAAAATATCATAATCATTACCCCAAGATCTATCATTCCAGTTACAGAAAATAGTACCTAAAATTTGAGGGTTTCCTTTTAATAATTCATAATCAGCATAGTAGTTACGGTTCGCAATCCATGTTGGGTTACTTGCTCTATTTGTATCAAAGTCAATTGTACCTTCCCATGTGTTATAGAAAGAAGCCATATCAACATAACCATTATGTAATCCATTACCGTTTCCAGGAATAATATACATACTGTTAGATGTAGAGTTAATAATATCAAATCCATCTAATAATGCTTCTTCTACCCTTTGGTCTGCACTATCCCATACTTGGTTAATTACATGATCAGAATCAATTGATGTTTCTCCTGGATAAACTGATAAGTTCCCCCAGAACATTACATCATCGACATTGTCTTTAGATAAACAATATTGAGCTAAATCATTAATGTAGCGACGCATGTTTTCATTTGAGTTTCCTGATTCATCCGTACCAATATGAACTGTAGCACTTTGGAAGACTGGATCATCTCCATCTAAGAATTCATCGAATACATCAGAAATTAATGCTAAACATTCATCATAGTGATTTGCTAAGTCAAAGTTTGAACCACTTACAATTTCTGGTTTAATTAAATCAAAAATAGTTGCGTGACCTGGAGTGTCAATTTCGGTTACAACTTGTACCCCATATTCTTTTAAATTCTTTTGCATTTGTTTGTAGTCTTCTTGAGACCAAATATATCCTTTATTGTATGTATTTAATTGAGGATATTTTTTACTTTCAACTACAAATGATGAAGAGTATTCTCCACCTAATCCACTATCTTCGTTAATGTGTAAGTGGAAGGTATTCATTTTGAACCATGCCATATATTTTCCAACTTCTTCAATATAATCTAGTTCAAAATAT
Organism: Longicatena sp.; assembly: GCA_036306885.1. GTDB lineage: Bacteria > Bacillota_I > Bacilli_A > Erysipelotrichales > Erysipelotrichaceae > JAXJYR01. The sequence goes on along the minus strand of JAXJYR010000081.1, from coordinate 8,476 downwards.
TTACGAGCAACATCCATCATACCACCACGCATTGGATATTGTGGGTAATCACGAATGATTCCTTTTGGAACATTTGTATGCATTTCATCTTGATATAAAATTTGTGCAACACTAATTCCACCATATAATAAAGCGATTGGTGTAGCAGCTTTGATTTCAATTTGATCTGCAATTGATACATAGTATCCTTCTTCACCTAATTCATTTGCTGTAGTTTCATCGAACGTAAGAATAATATCTCCTGCTTCAGCATCATTTTCACTGATTGCGATATCAAATTCAGTAACACCATCTAAATATTCTTTGATTTTAGCTGCAGCTTCTTTTTCAACATCATTATCCGCAATAATAGTTGTATTAGCATCAATAACAAAGTTTCCTTCTAATCCATACCATTCTCTTAAACCAGGTACAACATTAGGCATTGGGTTTACTCCCGCATTGTCATAAATACCATTTACAGTTAATACAACGTTACGATCTAAACGAGCCACAATATCATTGTTATGTAATGTATCTTTAATATCATAAATTAATGATACTGATTGGTCTGTTAATGGTTGATAAATGGTTCCATCTAATCCTACTACTTGTTGGTTGGTAGAACCTGCTAATACCGCAACATAACGTCCACTTTCAGATACTGGAAGAACAACTTTTCCATCTTTAATTTCAGGTTGATCAGTAATTGATTTCATAAACATTTGAAGTTCTTTGGCATCTTCAAACATTTCTAAACGAACAATATCATCACTTCCTAAAACCCAGTTTGCATATCCTTCATTTCTTCCATTATTCATAGTAGTAACAAAAGATTCACTCATTAAATCAGCTTTATTTAAGCCTGTAGCATTCAATGTTACATAAGTTCCATTTGACATATTAGGAACATCTTGTTTGTTGTAATATACATTTGTATAAGTAGCTAAATAATCTTCTTTTTCTGCATAACCAACAACTTTTCCCGAATAAGTTCCCCAATGTACATGTCCAATGTTATAAGCATTGATTACATTAGTATCAATACTTGGATTAATGCTTTCACAAATAGAACCAGCTAATCCACCCATTGATTTGGTTGCAATAACTTCTCCACTGTTGTAAGAGTTTAATAAATCAGAGTTATTCAACATACCTACTAATCCACCAACATCTTCAATACCTCTTACTGTTGCGTTGTTGTAGCAGTTTAAAATTGTTGTTGTCATTGTTCTTCCGACAATTGATCCAACATATCTACGACCACGAATCATACCACTCTCAATACCGAAGTTTTTAATAGTAGCTCCTTCACTAGAATGGAAGAATCCTGTCATATCACTACCTTTTTCATAAATATTAACGTTTTCTACAATGTGACCAGCTCCATCAAATGTTCCTTTAAATGGAAGTACAGATGAAATACCATTAAATTCTACATTGTATAAATCAATGTTAGCTGTCATTTTGTAATAAGCTTGCGCAAATTCAGCTGATAAATCTACGACTCTAGCCATTTCTACTAAATCATTTGCATTTTGAATTAAATATGGCGATGCTTCACTACCTTCTCCAACTAAAGATGTTTTAATGACAACTTTTCCTTCAAAAGCAGGATATCCAGTATTATCTTCTAACCATTGTGCATATCCTTCTTGTGCATTTTGATTTAATGTTGTGACTAAAGTACCATTTGTAATATCAGCACTTGGTACCAACACAACTTCACTTCTTGTATGGTTTCCAATCGCTGTTTGTGTTGCATCACAATATAATTGTTCGAATGTTAATTTATATTGTTCACCAGCTCCACTTTCATCAAAACCGATTAATGTTCCCGCAAATCTTGGTGCAGAAACATTAGAAACACTATAACAGTTTTTAATTGTTGCACCTAATGCTAAGTTTACACTACGGTTTGCACTACCAGCTAAACCTCCAACAGATTCGTTTCCACTTACAGTTGCACGTGCAAAACAGTTTTCCATTGTAGAGTTATTGAACATACCAACTAATCCACCAATATCGTTGCTACCAGTTACACTTGCTTTAGAATAACAGTTGCGCATTGTCATATTATCACTACGTCCAACTAATGCTCCAACACGATTTGTTCCTGTAATACTTCCACTTTCCACACCAACATTAAGGATTGTACCATCAACAACACTTCCAAATAATCCAGCTGGTTGTCCTGTTGTATCATTGATTGTAAGGTTTAAAATTTTGTGAAGTTTTCCATCAAATGTACCTTTAAAGTTTTGAATTGGTGTATATGTAACTTCATTCATGTCGATATCTTGGTAAAGTGCATAATAATCATCGCTATATTCACTATCTTCCGCAATGATTGTTTGCATTTTTACTAAATCCTCAGCAGTATAAATGCGATATGGATTATCTTCAGTTCCTTTTCCTGATAAACCATTTGCATTCAATGTTACTCTAAATTCTGGATACGTTTCATCTCCGACAACCCATGTAGTATAACCTTCAGCTACATTAGCATTTAATTTTGCTAATAATTCACCACTAGTATAAGCAGCTTGTGAAATACCATAAATTCCATCACGATCAGGATTATTCGCAATTCCTACTTTACCTTCTAAATAATATAGGTTTTCCCAAGTTAGTGGGAATCCATATGGAGCTTCATCCCATCCACTTAATTGGGCACCATTTTCACTCGCTTTAATTGTGACATTTACATAACAGTTTTTAATATAAGCAGGATATGATGGATCAATACTAGCGTTCGCACTACCAGTTAAACCAGCAACACTTTTTGTACCAGTAATTGTACCCCATGCAAAACAGTTCGCAAGTGTTGAGTTATTAAACATCCCAACCAATCCCGCAACATCATTGACACCTGTTACATCTGCTTTTGAATAACAGTTAATAATGTTTGCATACATGGTTCTTCCTGCAAATGCTCCTACTTTACTCGCACCAGTAATGGTTCCACTTTCAATACCTAAGTTTTTAATTGTTCCTTGATATAAGAAGCTTACTAAACCAGTATTTTCATATCCTTCATCATTTTGAATTGTTAAATTTTCAAGGATGTGTCCATCTCCATCAATAACACCTTTAAACATAAATTCTTTTCCGATTGGTTTAAAAGTAATTCCTCGCATATTTAAGTCAGCAGTTAATTTATAGTTTAGTGTGTTATAGCTATCATCTTTATTTGATAGTTCTGATAATTTCACTAAATCCGCTGGTGTTTGAATTAAATATGGATCTGCTTGTGTTCCAGCACCAGCGAAAATAATGTCGCTACCATCTGCTTTTTCTAAATTATTAATCGCATTTTTTAAATTATTCGTAGCAGTGTTAACATCACTCGCACTAGCTGATGCATTATTGTATACAGCTAAGGCATTTGTTTTTTGATTTACATAGTTTGCATAAGAATTTGGAGTATAGTCTTCTTCATATACTACTTTATCTAATTCAAATTGTAGCGATGTCATATCTTTAAGACCATCATTGATGATAATTTCAGTTAATTTCCACCAGTTTGGTGAGAAATCTTCCGTACAAATCATTTGCATTGCTTTTACATTTTGTACATTATCTAATGTAATAGTAAAATCAGATGAATGTTCTAAAGTAGCAACTTGGGTAAATGTTGTACCATCAGTACTTACTTTTAGTACTGCATTACGTAAGAAGTCTCCACCAATAGCATAAAATCTAACTTTATTTAAGGTGATTGATTCACGGAATGTTAAAGTGATTGAATCACCATTTTTTTGTGCTCTAGATGTCCAGAATGATGTATCCAAATTTCCATCACATGCACGATTTGGAACATTATCCTCATAAATTTCTACAACACTTGATGATGCAGTTACCATATTTTTTAAATGTAAACCTAATTTAGCTGTATGAATGGCTTTAATCGCTGCATCTACAGCACTTTGAGTTGCATTCGCATCATCATAAACAATTTGTCCATCTTCAATTGCTGTATTGTACTCCAACAATGTTCCAGCACATTCAGTCAATTCTTCTTGAAGTAAGTTATACAATTCAGCTTTATCTGTATTTGCATAAACAGGATGAATTGATGCAAATACCATCAATGAACATAGCAACGAAATCAATATTTTTTTCATTTTCCTTCCTCCTTCTTTTTTTACAACATACCACACATCATGATGGGTTTAAATGTTGATTGTATGTTGTACGATGTTGCTAATATAAAGAATATTACTTATTTTATGGTAAACCTCCTCTCTCTTCGTATTACTCCCTATAACATTTTACCACTTAACATCTTGCATTTCAAAGCATTATGTAAGCGTTTTACTAATTGTAGTATGAAAATAAAAAAAGACTGCTTTCGCAGTCAATTTTTTTGAATTACTTGTTTGCTAATGCAGCTTTTGCAGTTTCAACGATTGCAGCAAATCCAGCTTCGTCGTGAATTGCAATTTCACTTAACATTTTACGGTTGATTGTTACGTTAGCAAGTTTTAAACCGTGCATTAATTTGCTGTAGCTTAAATCGTGCATTCTTGCAGCAGCGTTGATACGAGCAATCCACATTTTACGCATGTCGTTTTTAAGATCACGACGGTCGTTGAATGCGTATTTCCATGAGTGCATTACTTGTTCTTTAGCTGTTTTAAATAGGGTATGTTTTGAACCAAAGTACCCTTTAGCTGCTTTTAAAATTCTTTTTCTACGTTGACGTGTAGTATATCCACCTTTAACTCGAGCCATTACTTATTTCCTCCCTTACATTATTTAGCTAGCATCTGTTTAATGCGTTTGAAATCTGTCGCATGTACTGTAGATGCTTTTCTTAAATGACGTTTTTGTTTTTGTGTTTTACCGTGGAAACGGTGAGATGTGTAAGCGTGGCTTCTTTTTAGTTTTCCAGAACCTGTTTGTTTAACACGTTTTGCTAATCCACTGTGTGATTTCATCTTTGGCATAATCGTTACCTCCTACTTATGTTACTTCTTTTTCGGCGCTAGTACGCAAGACATTGTATTACCTTCCAATGCTGGTTTCTTTTCCACAACTGCAATATCAGCAATTTCTTCCGTAAAGCTATCCATAATTTTCTTTCCAACGTCCTGTCTTGTAATTAAACGTCCGCGGAATCGCATATCAACTTTAACTTTCATTCCATCTTCAATCCATTTACGTGCATGACGCATTTTTGTTTCAAAGTCATGACGGTCAATAACTGGTGAAAGACGTAATGGTTTTACTTCAGTTACATGTTGTTTCTTTTTGGCTTCTTTTGCTTTTTTCTGCTGTTCAAAGTGATATTTTCCATAGTCAAGGACTTTACATACTGGTGGCACTGCTTTTGGCGCAACACACAATAAGTCTAAATCTTGATCATATGCAATCTGCAACGCTTCACGACGCATTTTAATTCCTAGTTTTTCACCATCTGCATCAATGACCATAACTTCTTTAAATCGAATTTTTTCATTGACTAAATCGTCGTTTACATTGTTAGGTACAACTCGCTTGTTAATAATAGACACCTCCATTGCCATAAGAAAAGCGGGTACTCATATGCACCCGCTAAAAAACATCAAGATAACTATGATGCGGCATGAACCCATGTCTTCTGACATCAGGTGAGAAGGGGTGCTTCTAACTTTCCACTAACTTTTCTGCTAGATTATTATAGCTTTTTTAGATATCTTTGTCAATGTCTTTTTTTTATTTTTTATCCTCATTATTTTGCTTTTGTTGCCTTTACTTCTGAGTCATCTGTATATACTTTATATTGGATATCAGTTCCTGATTTATATGTTTTGTAACCACGAACTTTAAAGTAATATGTTTTACCTGTTGTTAAAGACTTCGCTGTATAGCTAGTAGCTGTTGTTGTTTTTAATTTTGTATATTTACCATCTTTTGATGTTGCACGATATACTTCATAATTTGTTACACCTTCTATTTTTTCCCAGCTTACTTTAATAGACTTACTTCCTGCTGTTAATGAAATCGATGGATTCACTTTCTCTACATTACCTTTTACTGTATTACTTGAATCAGTCATTACACGGTTTATAGAATCATAACGCCCAGCCTTTACAATAAATTGATAATCTCCATGTGGAAGTTCGGCAGTCGTATATTCTAAATCATTTGATCCTAATGTAAGAACTTTTTTCATTTTGTCATTATTACGTTTACGATAAATAATGTAACGGGTTGCTCCATCAATCTCATTCCAGCTTAGCTTAAATCGTGCTTTTCCAACTGGTTCGATTGCTAAGCTTACATCCCCTGTTAATGTTGTTGCGATGCTTACTGGCTCATTCGGTGCACCACTTCCTACACTATTTTTCGCAATCACAAAGAAATTATAGGTTTTCCCCGTCATTAATCCTGATACACTTATTTGAGTCGTATCAACGCTTTGGATGAACTCATAGTCAGCATCATCCTTATAGTTTTGGCGATATACATCATAGCTTGTCGCACCTTTTACTTGATCCCAAGTAAGCGTTACGGCTTTATAGCTATCTTGTTTAACACTTAGATTTTCTACCACACCAGGAATTTGATAAGCTTCACTTTCTTCTAATTGTTCAATGGCCTCGATAATAGCTTGTGCCATCACATCCACCATTGCTTGCTCGCTTTCACTTAAACCATATACAACAGCGGCAATCACCTCATTTAAATATGTTACACTTTCTGCTGTATAAATACTTAAATCGCTAGGAACGAGTGCCATCGCTGCTTCTACAGCGGTATAATCAGCACTAATATAATCATCATTTTCTGTTACGATAATTTCATAGATTTCAGGTTGAACTTGACCATCAAACACGATTTTCATCGCTAGTAATCGTGTTTTAATTTCAAAATCCTTAAATGCTTCATCTAATACCCCAACTTGATGCCATTGTCCACTTACATCTAACACTGATACCTTCGCATTTGATAATTTATTTCCATTTTGAATTACCGTAAGCATTTTGACATTCGTGATGACAGACATCGGATATACTAAGGCATCATTTGCCTCGACATCATAAAAGGCCGGTCCACTTTGAATATTTCCATCGTCTAATAAATTAGAATATGCAATTGAAACACTAGAACCATTAATATAATCTTCATTTGGATAGAATGCTGTCGCACCATCATCTGGTTCATCGGCATATCGAATCACATTATCATCCATAGCCTTATTAATTTCAATTTCATATACCTGTACCCAGTTTTCAGACGCTTCACTTGCGCTAAAACGTAAATAACGAGCACTTACACCATTAGATATAAATTTCACAGTATATTTTCCATCTTCTAATCGATAATTTAAACTAGAAACAGCTTCACCAACATTCTTCCAAATTTGTCCATCGCTAGAGGCTTGAAGCTCAGTAGACGCAAAACCATCTACACTTCCTGCAACATTTGGATTTCCTCCAAAATATACCTTTGCATCAAAGACGGTAACTTCTTTTCCTAAATCTACTTGAATATAAGAACCAATACTACTTCCACTATTTGAATAATACTTCGTACTTAAATTTCCATCCATTGCATTCGCAATGCTTTCTCCATTATAAGTTCCCATATTTGTTGAAACTGATGTAGTGGCATCGGTTGCGGTTGCGTTAAATGTTATTTCATGAACCTTTACTACATTATTGTAATCTTGATTTGTAATAAAGCGAAGGAAACGTACCAAAGAACCATTACTTGTAAAGCTTACTTGATATAGTCCATCTTTTTGCGTATAGGATGCTTCCTTTACGATATTGATATCCTTCCATGTCTTACCATCTAATGAGGTTTGTAAGGTTGTTTCGCTAAAGCCTAATACCTTTGTACCATCATTACCAAAATAAATACTTACATCACGCATAGCTTCTATTTTATCTAAATCAAGCTGAATATAATCACCTTTGACACCATTGTCATTTAAGGTTACTGCAGTCGACATATCACCATCTAACATTGCAGGTAACGAACCATCTATTACCTCTTTATTAGTTGTCAAAGAACAATCTGCCTCTGATGCTATTTCTTTCGCCATATATGTAATTTCATACACCTTAGACCATCTATCACTTGTACCTACCGCCACAAAACGGAAGTAACGTGCTGTGATACCTTGAGCATCAAAAACTAATTTCTTCATTGTACCATCGACATTTTGATATACATTAATCGATAACGGTGTACCAACATTAGTCCATTGGGTTCCGTTTAATGATGTTTGTAATTGGGTCGCATCAAATCCATCGACGACACCGTCTTTATTGATTCCGCTATATAACACTACTTCTTCTAGCTTCATAACTTTACTTAAATCAACACTAATCATATCACCTTCATTTGAACCCGTAGATGACCAGAACCATGTGCTCATATTTCCATCAATCGCATTTTCAATTTTATAATTTTGATAAGTTTCAAAACTTGTGGAAATACTTGCTTGCACATCTTCGCCACTATTAAGCTCTATCCACTCTTCTACTTTAAAATTCACATT
>JAXJYR010000080.1:0-4180 GCA_036306885.1 Longicatena sp. | reverse complement strand
ATAGACAATAACTTCAGCAGCTCCTTGCATAATAGCAGATGATGCATAACGAATATTCACAACAGCATCTGCTCCTAATTCTTCAGCTTCTGCAACCATTCTTTTCGTCGCAAGTGCTCTAGCTTCATCCATCATTTCAGTATAAGATCTTAATTCCCCACCAACCATTGATTTAAATGCTGTCGTAAGATCTTTTCCTAAATGTTTAGATTGAATCGTACTTCCTTTTACTAAACCTAACATTTCAAATTCTTTTCCACTAATATAATCAGTATTTACTAAGATCATCTTCTTCACCTTCCTTAATTTCTTTGATTCGTTCTATACATACATAAATCATCATGATCGTAAAAACAAATGGAACAATACCAAATAAATACTTCCATATCCCTTCTAATAAGGTCATTAAAAACCCAAAATAGACTACATAATATAAAACCATAATGATTGTGACGATAATTGGCGCTATCATTTTCTTTTGTTTCCCATCCATATTTTCACCACCCTATGTTTGTCACCTATAGTATAACATAAAAAAGAATCCACATCAGGATTCTCTTTTGTATTATTTAGAATATTTTTTTAAGATACGATGATACTTTATGACAAGTAACACAATTCCAACACTACAACCTAAACACATGAATGCCACACATAGAAACGTACTCCATATTCCTACTATACCAGCTACAAAATACCATAAGGAATACCATTTCCACATTCTTGCATTTTCTTGATTATATTGCCTAATATCGGTTATGGTATTAGCGTCGATTTGTGTACCAGTATAGAAGTGCATTGGTTTTTCAAGCTTACTTGCATAAATACCAAGTACATAAAACACTAGTCCACATCCAAGGCACACCAACAAACAAATAATTCTACCAGCCATAACAAAAACCTCTCATACTAATCTTCACGTACCGTTCATTATGAAATAATTTCTTTTACCTTTTTTATTTACGAGGTTTAGAATACTTTCCTTTTGCCTCTTTTGATGCTCTACTTGGACGTTTACTTGAATACGTAGAAGGTTTAGAAGGTTTGGTATCCTTACGATATGTTTTTGGTTTTGAACCTTCATATTCTAGTAACATCACTGATTCACAATGATATGTATGTGGGAACATATCCACTCCAAAGCTATCTTTAATACGATATCCTAATTTTTCTAATAATTGGACATCTCGAGCTTGGGTTTGTGGCCCACATGAAATATATAATACTTTTTTTACTTTTAAACTTGCAATGCTTTTAATGAATGGAACACTACTTCCATCTCGTGGTGGATCCATAATAATCGCATCAAAACTAGATGCTTGCGGATTTTCTCTTTGTGCAAATGATAAATTTTGTAAGTATTTTGTCGCATCGTCACAAAGGAAGCGAATGTTTTTAATTTGGTTGATTTTGGCATTTTGAATCGCATCCTCTACTGCATTACGATTTACTTCAACCCCGATAACTTCTTTCGCGAACTTCGATGCATACATTCCAATCGTTCCAATTCCACAATAAGCATCTAATACTTTTTCATTTCCTTTTAGTTTTAATAATTCAACACTTTTTTTGTATAGTAATTCACATTGTTCATGGTTAATTTGATAGAATGATTTAGAAGAAATTCTAAATTTTAATCCACATAAAACATCTTCAATATAACCTTTACCATAGATGACATGTTCTTCATTTCCTAATACGACACTTGTTTGGCGTTGGTTGACATTCCATACAATCGTCGTTACTTCTGGATGTTTACTTGTTAAAGCAGTTACGAATTGTTTTCTTGCTTTAAAGACTTTTTCATTTGAGACAAGCGTTACCATAATTTGTTTGGTATTTGTCGCATAACGAATTAACACATGACGTAATGTTCCCATACGTTTTTGTTCATCATAAGGTTCAATACGACATTCTTTTAATAATGAAGTAATCGTTTGAATGATTTCATCACAAATTGGTGGATGTAATAAACATTTGTGATATGGAATAATACAATGAGAATGTTCTTCATAAAACCCTGCAATGTTTTCTTTTCCACGTTTCGCAAATCCAATAATCATTTTATTACGATATGCATATGGTTCTTTCATACCATAAACACGTTTCATCGCTTTCATATCTAATTTTGACTTACGGAATAATTCACTTAATTGACTTTGTTTTAAATTTAATTGCGCTGGATAGTCCATATGTAAATAGTGACAGCTTCCACATTTTTCATAAATACCACATGACACTTTAACACGATTTGGCGATGGTTTTAAAACTTCGACAAGTTCTGCTTCACATCCTCCTCTAAAGATTTTCACAATTTTTACCTTTACTTCCTCATCGACAAGTACTCTTTTTACTTGAATACGTTCACGATTCGAATATAAAATACCATATCCAGCATCATTCACTTCTTGAATCACGCCTTTGATCATCATTCCTTCTTTCATTTTGAATCCTCCAATTGTTTCCATAATGTATTGATACATGTTCGAATGTCTTCACAGACAATTCCTTGCATCCCTAATTGTAATGCAGTATCAATATTTTCTTTTTTATCATCTAAAAAAATACATTCATCAACCTTTAATTGATATTTATCGATTAAAGCTTGATAGATTTCCACATCTGGTTTATTTACTTTTATTTCATAAGAATAGACAGCTCCATCGATGAAAGCGAAGTTTTCATGTAAGCTTAAGCATGTATCTGCCCCTTCTTTGGATGTATTAGATAAGATATAAATCTGATATCCTTTAGCTTTTAATTGTTGAAAACATTCCATTGTCTCTGGTAATACTTTTAATAATTGATACCAATTCGTAATCATATCGTATAATGCTTCTTGATCTTCATCATTTTGAAAATATCGATAGATATCTTCTTTTTGAATCAATCCTTGATCATAATTACTCCATATTTGCGAATGAAATAATTTTTGACACAATCTCTTGGTATCATGTTGATATTTGGGATAAAAATATAAATCTGGCTGAAATGTCACACAAACATTCCCCAAATCAAAAATAACATTTTTTAACATACATTTACCTAACTTTCTTCGCTTAACATCATATCATAGATTTGATATTTTATGTAGAACTTACAAGACAAAACTAGCCATCACATGTTAAAATATAGGCAATTGGAGGAACTATTTATGAATGAAGTGACAAAAGCATTATTAACACGTCGCAGTTGTCGTAACTTTAAAGCTGATTGTGTTGAAAAAGAAAAAATTGATGCGATTATTGAAGCTGGTATGTATGCTGCCAGTGGAATGAATCGTCAACCATGGTTAGTTTTAGCCATTACCAACAAAGAAGTTCGTGATCAACTACAAAAAATGAATGCCAAAATTATGGGAAAAGATGAAAGTGTTGATCCATTTTATGGAGCACCTGTTGTGTTAGTGGTATTAGCTGACAAAGCTGCACCTACTTATGTTTATGATGGAGCATTAATGATGGGGAACTTAATGTTAGAAGCACATAACCAAGGATTAGCTAGCTGTTGGATTCACCGTGCCAAAGAAGAATTCTACAGTGAAGAAGGTAAAGCATTACTTGCTAAATATGGTATTGAAGGTGACTATGAAGGAATTGGACATTGTGTCATCGGATATCCTGCAACGGAATTAAATGCACCTGTACCTCGTAAAGGAAAAGTTGTTTATATTGACTAAAGTAATAAAGTGTGGAGTCCACACTTTATTTTATTTTGCTTAATCTAGCAATTATGTAGTCATAATTTTGAGGTTGATGGGGAATGATGCACTTCGAACAATCTTTTTTACCATTTTCTAAAATATGATAAAAACCACCACAATCTTTTATCCTATATAACGGACAAAAACAAAATAAACAATTAAATGTACTTGTATCTTTAACGTTATGACATGGAAAATATTCGCAATCTGTATTTTTAAAATATTTAAAACAATGTTTCATAAACTTACCTTTCTATCTTATTTCACTCATTACATGTTCAAATGCAAGATAATTTTCTAACTCATATGGGCGATGATAGATTGCATAGTGAACTCCCCATTGTCTAAAGCCAATGGGCTTCCTGCTTCGCAGACCTCGTAACCTACTATCTCCACAGGCGTAAATTCGGGCAGTCCCTGCCCTATGTTGTTATTCTTTTTATGCTATTTGTCTTAATCCTTCTTCTAGTATATTCT
>JAXJYR010000079.1:0-1315 GCA_036306885.1 Longicatena sp. | reverse complement strand
TGTGAATACTGCTCCTGAAAGGAATTTTTTATCATCTTCTGCATCAACTTTTGTTATTTGAATATTTCCTTTTATAATTTTGTTTCCTACACTACCTACATCTATAGTTTTACCATTTTCTTTAATCTCTACTTTTAAAGGTGTATTAGATAAAATATATCCCGTTGGTGCTGTAGTCTCCTTGATAGTATATTTTCCATAAGGTATATCTGTAAATATTGCTATTCCTTTGTCATTAGTAGTAGCTGTTATAGCATTTCCTTGTGAGTCATATACAATATTTTTTCCAGTTTCATCATATACAAGTCCAAAACGGCTTGTTTCAATTCCTGAATCAGCTAAGAATTCAACATTTGCACGTACCCCAGCAGTAACTACTACATAATCACATGCGATTTCAGTTCCACTGTTTAATACCATTGCGCAGATGTTTCCATTTTCATCTAATTTAGTTTCTTTGATTCCATCACCATAGTATTGTGCAACACCTTTTGCCGCAAATGCATCTTGGTAAGTTTTCGCAGCTCTTTCATCTAATTGTTTGCTTAACATCCAACCAGCCATTTCTACAAGTGTTACATTTACACCTGATGATAATAAACCAGATACACAGTCAATACCAACTAGACCAGCACCCATAATTAAGAAGTTTTTGTGAGTTTTCGCAGCTTCTTTTAATACTTCGATATCTTCAATATTTCTAAATCCGATAACATTGTTTGCTTCTTTAAGGTTTGGAATTGGTGGCACAAATGTGTGTGATCCACTAGCGATTAATAATTTGTCATAAGCAACGTTAGTTCCATCTGCTAATACTACAACTTTTTCAGATGGTTTCACACTTGTCACTTCGCATCCTTTCATCCAGTTTACTTGGTAAAGATCTGCAAAGTTTCCTTCAGCGAAGTTTAGTTCTTCTAAAGAACGAATTCCTTCCATGTAGTGATGTAAAATACAACGTGAGTAAATATCTTTGTCTTTTGAAATTAATACAATTTCACTATCTTTGTCTAAACGACGTAATTCTTTTACAGCGTTAATTCCAGCTGCACTTGATCCAATTACTACATATTTCATTATCGTTGTACCGTTACTGAAAACTTATAAAAAGTTAAGACTTTTATGTTTCATTCCCATTTCTAACGAATATGTGTTCAATAGTATAAATACTCATCTACTTACATTTTGTTTTATTCTTCATGGGCTTAAATTCCGAACTAACGTATCCGTACTTGGTTTATTGTTAGTTCTTCATAAGAAACTCTTCTCCATATTTTTTTAAATTTAGCGATGCTTGATAATCTCTATCGATAAC
>JAXJYR010000078.1:0-7016 GCA_036306885.1 Longicatena sp. | reverse complement strand
CATAGATGCATTGATGGTCAAATGAGAATCCCCCAGATACCCTAAACCCCTATTGTTTTCATAAATTCTTTACACTACCCGTAGCTTCATTTTATATGATTTTATTACAATTGAAAAGTTTTTATTGCATATCCCAAAAAATAACATATTTTAATAAATGTTTCACATAAAAAGCTGTCTACTGACAGCTTTTGTCTTATAGTCCTTTTTCTTTAATAAAGTCGATAATCGCATAAACATATTGATGACATAATTCATCTGTTTTTGCTTCTACCATTACACGTAATAATGGTTCTGTACCACTTGGGCGTACTAAAATACGTCCATCTTGTCCAAGCACTGTTTCTACTTCTTTAATACGTTCTAATAAATCTTGGTTTTGCATAATTGTGCTTTTGTCTTTAATTGGTGTATTTACAAGTAATTGTGGATAAATGAACAATTCTGCCCCTAATTGTTTTAGTGATTTACCACTTTCTTTCATCACTTCTAATAGTTTTAAGGCTGAAAATAATCCATCTCCTGTGTTTTGGTGTTGGTAGAAAATTATATGACCACTTTGTTCACCACCAAGGACATAATCATGTTCTTTTAAACATTCAAAGACATATTTGTCCCCAACATTGGTAATTTTAGTATTGATGCCTACTTTGTCGAAGGCACGATATAATCCTAAGTTACTCATGACTGTCGTTACTACTACATTGTCTTTTAATTGGTTTTTAGCTTTCATATAACATCCGATAATATACATAAAGTAATCACCGTTCATGATGTTTCCATCTTCATCCACAACAATTAAACGATCGGCATCACCATCAAAGGCAAATCCAACATCATAATTTCCTTCTTTCATACGACGTTGTAAGTCATCCGTATGAGTAGAACCACATTTTAGGTTAATGTTTGTCCCATTCGCATTACCATGAATAACATGTACCTCCGCCCCTAGAGAAGATAATGTATCATATGCAGTACTAATGGCACTTCCATTTGCTAAGTCGAGCATAATACTAAGTCCACTTAAATCAATATTAAATAATGATTTTAAATGAGAACGATATAATTCTAATCCTTCATCCCAATAAATCGTTTTTCCAATACGATTATCGGTCGCAAAGCAAACATCCTCGCTATGAACACGATCGATATATTTTTCAATGTTATTTAATACTTCATCATCCATTTTACATCCATTACCGTTAAATAATTTAATTCCATTATCGTGGTATGGATTGTGTGATGCTGAAATCATCACTCCACAATCAAAGCGTTCACGTTCACATAAATAACTTACTGTTGGCGTTGGACATACACCTAACAAGTATACGTTTGCCCCAGCAGCTGTAGCTCCTGCCGCAACTCCCATCTCAAACATATCTCCTGATAAACGTGTATCTTTTCCAATTAAAATTTTTGCGCGATGATTTTTTCCATAGTACCAACCTAAATAAGTCCCAATTGATACTGCCATATCTAGAGTAAGGGTTTCATTCGCTGAACCACGTACTCCATCTGTTCCAAAATATTTTCCCATATAAAGCTCCTTTATTTTCTTACTGTTTGAATTGTAGTCTCGGCATTTTTCAACACATAAGTAACTAAATGATTTTTTCCTTTTACTTGAATTGGCATTGTATATTCTCCTGCTTCTTCAATTTGACTTAAATCAACAATTACTTCAAGATCTTCAACCTTAATATTTTTAATTACGTTTTCAGCACCTTGTAATGTAACCTCAGTTGTAGCTGAACCTCCATTAAAGCTTACCGCAAATTGTTCTGACACATTTTTGAACACAATCGGTACATCTTTAATCACACGCTCTTTCATTGGTGCTAGTTTAATTGAGATATTCACAACACTTTCACTAATCTTAGTAACACCGTATGGTGGAATCAGCGGCATTGAAATCTCACGATCACTTGTCAGTGTACTTGCAGGAATCGTAATTGGTAATTCTGAAATACTATCTAGTACACTTTGTTCCGCATATAACACAACTTTATCAAAATCTAGTGAATAAGAAGAAATTGCTTTATTATTAGCGATAGTACCATTTGGTACGACACTAATCGGAACTTCTTTACTAGGTCTTGTGACCGTTACAGTTGCGTTCATAGAGGAAGGAATGATATCAACATCCATCTTATTCCCTTTATCATCATATGCTGCAATTGTCGCTTGGGTCGTAAAATCAGCTGTATAACTGTTTTTAATATCAATCAATGCTTTTACATAGGCAATTTGATCTAATGTATCATTACTTGCACGTACGTGTACTTCACCTTGTTCTAACTGTGGTTCCCCTAAGTCATAAATACTATCCATGTTATTACGGTTTATAAAATCATAACCTAAAGTAAAACTACGAATTGATTTCTTTTTAATTGTCACAATGGCATTACTAGGCTCTAATACGACATCAACACTACTAGGAGCACTTTCGGCTTTAAATTTAACCTCATGTGTTCCTTCTGTTAAATCAGTTAAGTTTGCCACAACACGAAAGTTTTTACTTTGTTTCATGTTTTTAATATTACTTAAATCCCCAATCACACGAACCTGTACACTGGTTGGTAAATTACTTACTTCATATGCTTGATCACTTATAATCGCATGAATTGGATATTCACCTAATTCTTCCGCATTTTGAATACTTTCAAAAATTGTATCCTCAGGAACATTAAAGCTAACATATATTAATAATGCTAACAATAAAGCAACAACCTTACTATACTTTTTAGAAAACAAAATACGATCTAACAAAGCACTTCCCCAATGAAAAAACTTCGCTAAACGAACTTCTACACCCGCATATGTCTTCACAAAGGTTTGCGATAGTTCTACCTTAGCTTCACTCGAAAGAGTTTTCTTCGCTTTCTTTTTCTTACTCATTTGTATCACTTCCTTTTTCATCATCTTGTTCATAATGAAGAATAAAATGAAGTGGTTCAAGTGCTTCACTATATTCATTTTTTGATGCTTCTAATTTCATCTCCTGAGAACTTGTTTTTTCCTTTTGTAACGCTTTATTACGTTTATTCTTTTTTTCTTGACGTTTTTTTCCACGCTTAAAGAATATCCCTTTTTCATCTTCTACTTCTTCATTTTCATGAACACTTAATTCGTGGGTTAAATAAGTTCGTAAATCATTTGGTGTAAAAACAGTTAAAACACCATCTTTAGCAATTGAGATTTTACCACTTTCTTCTGATACGACAATAGTAATCGAATCCGTAATCTCACTAATTCCTACTGCAGCACGATGTCTTGCACCATAGCTTGTCGGTAACTCTTTGGTAGTAGGTGGAAAATAAGCAGCTGCACAAGCAATTTTTACCCCTTGAATAATAACGGCACCATCATGTAAAGGTGTCCCATATTGAAAAATAGAAATTAATAATTCTGATGAAACCTCTGAATTCATTGGTGTACCCGTATTAATAAAATCATTTAAAGCATGTCCTTTTTCAATTGAGATTAAAGCCCCTGTTTTATTATTTGACATTTGTTCAACTGCTTTTACAAGTTCATCTACTAAATTTTCTTTTTCATTCATTGATAATGAAGATACTGGACTAAAGACACTTGTTTTTCCTAGTTTTTCTAACATGGAACGAATCTCTGGTTGAAAGATTACAATTAAAGCAACTACTCCCCAGTTCATAATAATATCAGTTATACCTGCAACTGTATTTAAACCAAATAAACTAGCTGCCCCACGAACAATTAAGACAACTAAAATACCTTTAAAGATTTGAATGGTTCGTGAATTATTTTTTACAATTTTTAATAAATAATACACAAGCGCCCAAACTACGCAAATATCTATAACTTGTTGGATTAACACCCAAACGTTATGCAACGTTAAATAATTGAGCATATATAACACCTCTTCTTATATTATACATTATCTTAGCTTTATTTTACACCTAAATCATAAAGGAATCAAAAAAAAGAACGCAATTAAGCATTCTTCATTAAATCATCAATACAATCTTTTACACTATCATAGACATCAAATCCATATTCTTTGATTTCATCTTGGGCATGTGTTAATGTTTTTCCATGAAAAGCTTGTAGCATTGGTAAATCATTATAAGAATCTCCAATACTATAAATACATTCATGCTCTAAGTCTAAATGGGTTTCCATATATAATAATGCTTCCCCTTTAGAAACACCTACCGGTACAATATCAACACAATGAACATTTACATACGCAATGACATAATCTTTAAATGTTGTGTTAATATAATAGGCAATTTCTTTCGATAAAGTCTCATCATTTAATGAGATAACAATTTGGGCAATTTTCCCTCGATCTAATACATGTTCTTCTTTCTCAGTTGTCTTTGCGACATTTCCGTATTTATGATCAATTTGATTTTCATCTACACTAAATTTATAACGATGAAATCCATCATTAATCACATATGATACACAGTTTACTGTTTTAATATAACTGATAATATCTAAAGCACTATTAAAATCCATATATTTACATTCTAATAATGTTCCATCGCAATCATAAATAACTCCACCATTATTGGTGATAATAAAGTCAACTGCCAATTGATTTTTAGCAATTTCCATCTTCAATGACTCCATACTTCTTCCTGTCACAATACCAAACATATTCCCAGCTTGGCGAAAGTTTGCGATTGCCATTTTATCTTCTTCACTTACTAATTCGCTAATACGTAATGTTCCATCATAATCACTTGCTAAAACCTTCATTTTCACACCGCCTTTTTTTAATTGTGGCATATTTCTGATAAAAAAACAATGATATTTTTGTATAAGTTTAAACGTTTGTTTCATAATAATTGTGGGAGGTGCAAACAATGGCACAAAGAAAATATCGTCCAGGTATGAACTGTGAAGAAAGTGGTAAATACACATGCTACGATGCCCAAGGAAACAAAATGTATTCTGACATTGATGTGGAAAAGGGTAAACGTTTTCCTCCTTCACAAGAAGAAGGATGCTACTATCAAGCAGATTAACTTCCAAAAAAAAGTCTATCAAACGATAGACTTTTTTACTATTTTTTAATTAAACGAACATTAATGATACCTTTACTAGCACGCATTGCAGCTAATAACTCTTCACTTACTTCATCATCTGTTTCTAATAAAGTATATGAGTAATCTTTTTTCGAACGGTTATACATGTTTTCAATGT
This sequence comes from Longicatena sp., assembly GCA_036306885.1. Lineage (GTDB taxonomy): Bacteria > Bacillota_I > Bacilli_A > Erysipelotrichales > Erysipelotrichaceae > JAXJYR01. Next base: position 1,826 of record JAXJYR010000078.1, on the reverse strand, counting down.
TTACACCGTTATAAGAAGCTAATCGTGTTAAACTTGAAATAACTTCTGGTACGTTACGATTAATGACACAAATACGATATTTAGAAGCTTGTCCTACACTTAGGTTTGGCATATTTACAGAGTTTACAATATTACCATTTTCTAAGTAATCTTTAATTTCTTTGGCTGCCATTACAGCACAGTTATCTTCACTTTCTGGTGTAGATGCTCCAAGATGAGGAATGGCAATTACGTTTTCCAACTTCATTAGATCTTGGTTAGGGAAATCTGTCACATAGCAAGCAACTTTTTCAGAAGCTAAGTTTTCTTTTAATGCTTCTTCGTCAATCAAGCCACCGCGTGCGAAGTTTAGAATGCGTACACCATTCTTCATCTGTGCAAACGCTTCTTTGGAAACAATATTTTTAGTTGCTTCCATGTATGGTACGTGAACTGTGATATAATCACATTCTTCAAAAATCGTTTTTAATTCATTGGCATGGTGAATACGTCTTTTTAATTCCCATGCAGAATCTACCGAAATATAAGGGTCATATCCATATACTTCCATTCCTAAAGCTGCGGCAACGTTGGCAACTTGTACCCCAATTGCCCCTAAACCAATAACTCCTAATTTTTTTCCTAAAACCTCAGGACCAACGAAGTTTGATTTTCCTTTTTCCACAACTTTAGACATATCTTCTTCAGTAATTGTTTTTACCCAGTTAATCCCTTGTACAATTTTTCTTCCTGATAAAAGTAAAGCTGCGACAACCAATTCTTTAACAGCATTCGCATTTGCACCAGGTGTATTAAATACTACAATACCCTCTTCAGCACAACGTTCTAATGGAATATTGTTTACTCCTGCCCCAGCACGAGCAATACATTTTAAATCACTTGGAAATTGTGTATCATGTAATTTTGCACTACGAACTAAGACAGCATCATAATTTTCAAAATCTTCACTAATTTCATAACCATCACCAAGTTGTTCTAAACCAATTTGGGAAATTTTATTAAATAATTTTACTTTCATATGGATACTCCTTATTTGTTTTCAGCTTCAAATTTTTTCATAAATTCAATCAACGTTTCAACACCTTCCATTGGCATTGCGTTGTAGATTGATGCACGCATACCACCAACTGCACGGTGTCCTTTTAAGTTACTCATACCTGCCGCAGCACTTTCTTTAGCAAATTTAGCATCTAATTCAGCATTTGGTGAGAAGAATGTTACGTTCATTAAAGAACGATCCTCTTTATTCGCTGCCCCACGGTAGAAGTCTGAGCTATCTAAGTAATCGTATAATAATTTCGCTTTTGCTTCATTACGTTTTTGCATTGCTTCTAATCCACCAAGGTTTTCAATCCATTCTAAAACTAATCCTAAAATGTAAATTGCATAAGTTGGAGGAGTATTATACATTGAATCTTTATCTGCTAATGTTTTCCAGTTTAACATTACAGGAACTTTTTCATCCGCATTTCCTAGTAAATCTTCTTTCACAATCACAACAGTTAATCCAGCACATCCCATGTTTTTTTGTGCCCCTGCAAAGATTACATCATATTTTGTTACATCAATTGGTTTTGATAAGATATTACTAGACATATCAGCTACAATCGGTACATCATTTGTTTCCGGAACATATTTAAATTCTGTACCATAAATGGTATTGTTTGCACATAAATAAACGTAATCGGCGTCAGCACTTAGTTTTAGCTCAGATTGAGTTGGAATACGTGCAAAGTTTTCTTCTTTTGTAGAAGCCGCAATATTCACATCGACAAATTTACCTGCTTCTTTTGCGGCATTATTCGCAAAATATCCAGATACAATAT
>JAXJYR010000077.1:0-4210 GCA_036306885.1 Longicatena sp. | reverse complement strand
TTCATTATCAGGGTCTACATCGGTAAACATATGTGCATATACAGCTAAATTAGAAATTTGACGTGTTACTAATTCTTTTTGATTCATGAAAGCGATAAAGTTTGCTTTTGAACTTGCGATAGATCCTTTCATTTCACAAAGTACTTCTAAGTTTTTGGCAGCTTCTGCATATGTTTGATCATATGCTTCTTGCGTTTCAAACATACTTGATAAGTCCCAAGTTAGGGAAGTTTCAATTTCGTTTCGTTTCATAAAAAAATCACCTCTATCGTCTATTGTACCAAATGAAAATATTTTCACAAGTTAAAAGATAGATTATTTCAATAAAAATGAAAATCCTATGACGAATTGTTTTATCATAGGATGATTCATTAATTTGTTTTTTTACGTTTGATAATTAGGAAGACGATGAGTCCAATCACAAGAACCAACGCAATTCCTGCCCCAATTCCAATTGTTTGAATGAAGGAGATGTAGTTACGCATATTACGGTTTTGATGATATACCTCAGTGAAGTCAAAGGTATCTAAAATTCCTGCTTGGGTAATAGATACTAACGCAAAGCTTTCACCATTTGCTTGGAAAGTAATGCGTTCCTTACTTTGTTCACTTGGTAATTGTTTGACACTTCCATCTTCATGAATCGCAAAGACACGATATAGCTTATTGGCACTATCTTGTGGTTTGCGTAAAGAGTAGACCATATCGTTGTTTGCATGAATTGTAGTAAAGTCAGCTTTCATTGTGATATTGAAGACATCTTCTAATTGATAATAGTTGTTTTGGAAGGTATTTTGAATTTGTTCTTGAAGCTTATGTTTGATTGGTTTTAAATCAATTTGTAAGGTTACCGGAACATATTGGGTTAAAAAGCTTGTCGGTACTTCTTGGAAGGCAAGCCCTGAAGTTTGTAAATCATATTTGTCATCGTTTAAAATGACACTTAAACGAGGTACGTTATAAGGCTCTAAAATGCGATCTAAATAACGAATCGTCGCAATATCTAGCGCTTGTTGATGTGTTTTTAATTGTGCTAGCAGTTCATTAAAGCTTGTGATATCCTCATTACTTAAGGTTCCTTGTTTTTCATAGTTCGCAATGATTTGGGCAGCTTTTTGTTGGAGTTTAGCATTTGGAGTATTCTTAGCTTCTGTGATTTCATAATTTACATTTAATTTGATTCCAGCATAGTTAATTACCATTTGTTTTTTTCCTAAGCTACGAGAAGTAAAGTTGGAAATATAATCTGTTGTAAGTGGAATTTCATAAATATTTTTACCACATGTAATTTTTAATTTTGCCCCATTGATATTTAAGTATTCACCTTTTGCATATACATTTTGGATTTCTCCTAAGATTTCAAGGTTGTCAATTTTTTCATATTGCGCAACATAAGTAGTTTCTTGGGTTGCAGGAGCTAATTCACTTTGGTAATTTAAGAAATAATAACCTTCTTTTTCAGGGTAACAATATGCAGGAGTTTTATTCGCTTCGACATATTGAGTAATCTTGCTACTATGTGGATAATAAGTACCACCGTTGGCATCAAAATGTATTGGTAAATACGTTTTATTTTCTACTTTATTGTTAGAAACATAATCTAATTGTGATGCTTTGACATAGGCAATATGGGTTTGAGGATTATAAGTACCATCATTTTTGGCTTCTTCATGATTTACTTCATACCATAATCCATCTGCTGTTTCGACTTCTTTGTTGATAATATAAGCTGTTTCTTGTCCTTGAGGGATTTGATAAATGGTTTCACTTTGACTATTCGCTTCTTTTTTTAAAGCGACAGCTTTACTTTTACTAACTCCAATACGATAAGCTTGATAATCCTTCGAACCAAAGGCTTCATCAAGGTTTAAATAAAACTGTGCAGCTTTTTCTCCCCAATATGGATCAGAAGCATAAGAAACATTTATTCCTCCAGCTTTGTTTCCTAAATGACCACCATGGAAGGTAAAGCTTTGCGGATTTAAATAAGATAGCGAAATATAATCATGGGCATGATAATAAATAGAGTCAGATACTTTTTCATATCCAGAGGCATTACCATCGACATCACTATCATAGGCTGCATGTCCAAATAAGTTATTGCGACTAAAAGCTAAAGCACTACGACCATAGCTTGATTCATTCATTGCCAGTGATAACATCATCATTGCATTGGCACCAAATTGATTTTGGTATTGGAAGAAGGCATGCCCCCCTTGAACGATTAATGATTGCGATAAATCCATATGATTGTAGCTACCATCATGAATAAAAGATGACATTGTTTCTTTTATTCCGAAAGTAGTAGGTAACATTTGGATAAAATCTTCATATGTATAATTACTACTAGAACGATGCGATAAATATTGATAATAATTATAATATGGTTGATCGACATTGACTGCTTGGGTGATTTTATCATTTCGATAATCTTGAATCATTAAGGCATAGTCAGTATAAAAATAATGACCATCATAGCTATAATAAGGAAGATCTGCTTGTAAGCCCTCTGGGGCAATTCCTAATGATAATACATTGCCATGTCCTGGCGCTTCAACATTGGTTTTAATATAATGATAAAGACGTCCTTGATGAACCATATAATAAGATACTTTATTCGGGTGGAAAGGAATAATATCCACTTCATCTAAATTGGCTTGGGCTTGAATGCCACTTAATTGAAAAGATACTACCATTGAATCGTTTTCTAAATAAGCACCATCCCCAGCATAACAACCATTGGTATATCCACCATTTCCATAAACATCATTGTATTCCACATTGACATCGCAGGCTTGTGAGCGATGGAAGGAAACTAAAGCAGTTTCCGCTTCAATAAAATCTTCTCCTTTGGCTAAACACAGATTATCATGTTGGTCTAATAAATTTTGATAGTTTTGATAAGCGTCTTGATAATCATTATATTCCTTAATGAGTGTCATTTCACCTTTTTTATCGACATCGACAATACGATATTTAGCATCTGTTTTTAAGATATCCTTTGCATGAACAGGTAAGGTTAAAAGCTGTGCAAAGGTAGTAAGTGCTAATATAAATAAAGTTTTGGTTCGCATACTACAACCCCTTTCAATTAAAATTATTATATCATAATCTGATAGGTAACGATATGAAAAAAATGGTACAATAATAGTAACAATAGCAAAGAAAGGAGAAACATTTATGTCTACACCACACAATCATGCTAGTAGAGGGGAAATTGCCCCGATTGTCTTAATGCCAGGAGATCCCTTAAGAGCGAAATACATTGCGGAACACTATTTAGAGGATGTTGTCTTATTTAATGATGTCCGTAATATGTTAGGTTATACAGGAACTTATCAAGGAAAAAGAATTTCAGTGATGGGAAGTGGTATGGGAATGCCAAGTATTGGAATTTATTCTTATGAATTATTTACTCATTATGATGTCGAAGCGATTATTCGTATTGGAAGTGCAGGTGCCTATGAAGCAGACTTACAATTATTTGATTTAATTTTAGTCAAAGAATCATGGAGTGAATCTAGTTTTGCCTATGCCCAATCGAAGGATGAAGATTCGATTCAAAAACCAAATCCAATCCTGCAACAAATCATTCGGGATACAGCCAAAGCCTTAAACTATCCAATCTTTGAAAAAAGAATTCATAGTAGTGATGTTTTCTATCATGAACCAAATACACCGACTTGCGATGAATATGTCACTCAATATGGATGTAGTGCTGTGGAAATGGAAAGCTTTGCCCTCTTTCATAATGCCAAGGTTTTAAACAAACATGCAGCGTGTATTCTAACTATATCTGATTCTTTGGTGCATAAAGTAGAAACCACAGCATTAGAACGCGAAACAAGCTTTCAGCAAATGATGCAACTAGCTCTAAATAGTGCTTTAAAATGGTATGAAAAAAGATAAAATTAAATATTCGTTGTAAAAAGTGTAATACATCACATTTATTCGTTGTAAAAAGTGTAATATCGTGCCATAATATAAAAAAAGAGGTGGTTTTGATACAATCCCACTAAAGTAGACAACTGAAATAATTAAATTTCAGAAGTCCTACGGAGGTGGGATTTTTATTATGGGAAGAAAAGTAAAATACAGTCCTGAACAAAAAGTACAAGCATGTATTGATTATGTTTCTGGGAAAAAATCAGCAATACAAATTGCACATGAACTAAATATGGGAAAGCGTGGCGACGCAAAAATTTATAAG
>JAXJYR010000076.1:0-7165 GCA_036306885.1 Longicatena sp. | reverse complement strand
ATTGTAGTAAGTATTTGTGCCTGTTTTTTGATTTCCATGTCATAAGTATATAATAATTTTCCACTTTTGGCTACCTTAACCCACCGTCTAAAGCCAGTGGGATTGCGGTAGCTTTATTTCAAATAAGATCCCAATTTATATCACAACTTTTATCGATTATTTTCATTAATATTTATCAATTATCTAGTTGCTTATAACTTAGTTATACTATCACTATGATATTATTGCCGATTTCAAATCATAATCTCTCGTATAAACACTTATAATAATGCCATTTCACCATCAATCTTCACACAGTATATAATCTTAAATCCATCTTCCATAAACCAACTTAAAGATTATATTGTTACCTTTTCATTCTCACTATTCATTTTTTACCTAAACATTCTTTTTTATATGTTCACAAAATATTTGAAATGCTTTTGAAAACCACGCACTATACTTAGATGAATGTCGATCTAAATCTTCACATATGAATTGTACTGTTTCCCATTTATAATCTGCTATTTCATCCTTATCAACTTCTAAAACAATATTATCATCGACATAAGTATATACGACATTATCTATTTCATATTCAGCTAAATCTCCAAAATCGGCAAAATAAGTAAATTTTCCCGCAATATGAAGCTGTTGCACATCTAAATCAACCCCTAATTCTTGTTTAGCACGACGTACTACCGCTTCTAACAACAATTCATTTTTACGAGGGTGTGAACAACATGAATTGGTCCATAAACCACCTGAATGATACTTATTAAGGGCACGTTGATGTAATAATAAAGTTTGTTTATTCTTATCAAAAAGAAATAAGGAAAACGCACGATGCCTTAATTTTTCATAATGTGTTTTTACTTTATCAGCATATCCAATGATTTGATCATGCTCATCCACTAAAATCAATTCATCATTGGCATTATTTTGCATATGCAATTTCTCCATTGATAATTGTATATTGTACATGAGCAGAAACATCTAATAAGTTTCCATCTACAATTACCAAGTCGGCATCCTTACCTACTTTAATACTTCCAATACGATCTTCTAGACCTAAAATTGTTGCAGGATTAATGGTAATAGCCTTTAATGCTTCATATTCAGGTAAACCTTCTTTTACAGCTAATTGTGCACATAACGCTAAGTATTCTTGTGGTACTACAGGTGAATCTGTTGTGATAGAAAAGAAGATTCCGGCATCTAGCATTGCTTTTGGTGTACCGAAAGATTTATCTTTTAATTCAAATTTACGTTTATGTGTAAAAGCAGGTCCAATAATACATGGATATCCACTCGCTTTAATTTGTTTCGCAATGATTTCTCCACCAGTCACATGATCTAAAGTGATTTTTAAATCAAACTCTTTCGCAATACGTAAAATTGTCAATAAGTCATCGGCACGGTGAGCATGACATTTTAAAGGCATTTCTTTTTTAATTACTGGAATCATTGCCTCTAATTTCATATCAAATGCTGGTAATTTACTTGCATCATCGCCTGCAGCTTCTTTTTTACGTAAATATTCTTTTGTTTTAAATAAAGTTTCACGAAGAAGTCCTGCAACCATCATACGTGTTTTAATTTTACTATCTTGATATACACGTTTAGGGTTTTCACCGAATGCACATTTCATCGCAATCGCATCATTAATCACCATTTCATCAATACAGATACCATGGGTTTTGTAAGCCATAAATGTTCCACCAATTACGTTTGCACTACCAGGACCAGCCGCAACCGTTGTAACCCCTGCCTTACATGCATTTAGAATTGTTTCATCATCTGGGTTACATCCATCAATCGCACGCATATGTGGAGTGATTGGATCACTACGTTCGTTCACATCATTTCCTTCAAATTGAATTGCCGTTTCTTCCATTCCTAAGTGACAGTGTGATTCTACCATTCCTGGATAAACATTTAATCCAGTCGCATCAATCACCACTTCATCTTCTTTCGTAATCGTTCCAATTTCTTTAATTTTACCATCTTCAATTAAAATATCCCCGACAAAACTTCCCTCTTGTTCCATCGTAAAGATATTTGCATTTTTAATAATCATATTTATTCCTCCTATATTTACTATCTTATATTTTAACACATTTCATTCAAAATGAAACTCTTACATTAGTTTTTCTGAAAAACATAACAAAATACGATGATGTCCTTTCACCATCGTATTTTCTATTACATTATTCTTTTGTTAAATATTGACAGATTTTAGATCCCATTGAACTACAGTTTAATTCGATTTTTCCTTCTTCCATAATATCCATACTACGATATCCGGCATCTAATACCTTAGTAACTGCAGCTTCAATTGCATGTGCTTCTTCAATCATATCAAAAGAGTATTTTAACATCATTGCAGCTGATAAAATTGTTCCAATTGGGTTCGCAATATTGTGTCCAGCGATATCTGGTGCACTTCCATGAATTGGTTCATATAATCCACGTGTTGTTTCTCCTAAAGATGCACTTGGAATTAATCCAATACTTCCAGTAATCATACTAGCTTCATCACTTAAAATATCACCAAACATATTTTCTGTTACAATCACATCAAATTGTGCTGGATTTTTGACAATTTGCATCGCACAGTTATCTACTAACATATCCACTAGTTCTACATCTGGATATTCTTTCGCAACATCATGTAATACTTTACGCCATAATCTTGATGTATCTAATACATTGGCTTTATCGATAGAGTGAACTTTTTTATTACGTTTACGAGCAATTTGGAATGCACTGTGGGCAATCGCTTCAATTTCACTACGATTATATTTCATTATGTCAGTCGCAACTTCTTCTCCATCCACATCTTCGGTTTTATGCTCACCAAAATAAACACCTGAAATCAATTCACGTACAACCATAAAATCAATTCCTCTTTCGACCACTTCTTTACGTAACGGCGATGCACTAGCTAATTGTGGGAAGATTAAGGCAGGACGTAAATTCGCATACAATCCTAATGCTTTACGAATTCCAAGTAAGGCTTTTTCAGGACGAATACTAGGATCTACTTTATCCCATTTTGGACCTCCTACAGCACCTAATAATACAGAATCACTCGCTAAACATTTGTCTAATGATTCTTGTGGTAATGAAGTCCCACAGGCATCGATTGCACATCCACCTGCTAATACTTCATCATATACAAATTCATGTCCATATAGCTCTGCAACTTTATCTAACACCTTTAGTGTTTCTTCAATAATCTCTGGACCAATTCCGTCCCCTTTTACCACTGCAATTGTCTTTTTCATTATACTTCCTCCTTAATTGCGTTCATTAAACCATTCTTACGGATAATATTTTGAATAAATTCAGGGAATGGTTCACCTTGATATGTCTCATTTTTAGTAATATTCGTAATCACACCTGAATCAAAATCCACTTCTACTTCATCACCTAGTTCAATTTTTTCACTTGCTTCTTCACACTCTAAAATCGCAAGTCCGATATTAATCGCATTACGATAGAAAATACGTGCGAAGCTCTTAGCGATGACACAGCTAATTCCACTTGCTTTAATCGCAATTGGCGCATGCTCACGAGAAGAACCACAACCAAAGTTAAATCCCGCAACCATAATATCATTTGTTTTTACTTTATTTACGAATTGATCATCAATATCAATCATACATTTTTGTGCTAATTCCTTTGGATCAGAACTATTTAGATAACGTGCTGGAATAATAACATCCGTATCGACATTATCACCGTATTTGTGTACAAATCCTTTTGTTTTCATGCTTATTCTCCTTCCCAAATCGCAATTTTACCGGCAAGCGCACTAGCCGCCGCAGTAGCTGGTGATGCTAAATAAACTTCTGATTCAACATGTCCCATACGTCCAACAAAGTTACGATTTGTTGTGGCAACACAACGTTCACCCTCAGCTAATATTCCCATATATCCACCTAGACAAGGTCCACAAGTTGGTGTTGAAACAATACATCCAGCTTCGATAAAGGTTTCCATCCACCCTTGTTTGATACATTCCATATAAATACTTTGTGTTGCTGGAATCACAATCGTACGTACACGTGGATGTACTGTTTTTCCTTTTAAAATTTTAGCTGCAATTTCCATATCAGATAAACGACCATTTGTACATGAACCAATCACAACTTGATCAATTTCAATATCTTCTTTAATATCATTCATTGTTTTCGTATTTTCTGGTAAGTGTGGGAACGCAATGGTTGGTTGAATTGTACTTAAGTCAATGTGGAACTCATTTGCATATTCCGCATCAGCATCGGCTTTATAAGTTTGATATGGACGATTTACTCTACCATTCACATAGGCTTCGGTAATTTCATCAAATTCAAAAATACCATTTTTAGCCCCAGCCTCAATTGCCATGTTCGCAATTGTCAAACGATCATCCATTGATAAAGATTTTAATCCAATCCCACTAAATTCCATTGATTTATATAATGCACCATCAACCCCAATCATTCCAATAATGTGTAAGATAACATCTTTTCCACTTACATTTGGTTTTAAGGTTCCACGTAAATCAAATTTAATCGCTTCAGGAATTTTAAACCATGTTTTCCCTGTTGCCATCCCTGCAGCCATATCGGTACTTCCTACACCAGTCGAAAATGCATTTAAAGCACCATACGTACAAGTATGAGAGTCCGCACCAATAATACATTCACCTGGTCCAACAATTCCTTGTTCAGGTAATAAAGCATGTTCAATTCCCATTTTTCCAACATCATAGAAATGTTGTAAGTTATGAGAATATGCAAAGGTACGACATGCTTTACATTGTTGTGCCGCTTTAATATCTTTGTTTGGCGCAAAGTGATCCATTACCATTGAAATTTTTGTTGGATCAAATACTTTCGCAAAACCATTTTTTTCAAATTCTTTAATTGCGACAGGAGAAGTAATATCATTACCTAATACCATATCTAAGTTTACTTCAATTAATTGTCCTGCCTTTACTTCATCTAATCCTGCATGTGCTGCAAGAATTTTTTGTGTCATCGTCATTCCCATAACTAATTCTCCTTTTCTTCTTCGATACGTTGTTTTACCGCACGATTAATTGCTGCAAATAACGCTTTTACAGAAGACATAATGATATCTTCATGTACTCCTACACCCCATTGAATCTTATGACGACAGTCTATAATCTTCACATAAGAAACGGCTTTAGAAGTACTTCCTTTTCCTAATGAGTGTTCTTTGTAATCTAAAATTTCGAATGATAAGCTTGTATTATCTCTTAAGGCATTCGATACAGCATCTAAACGTCCATTACCTACTCCTGTAATATATTGACGTTTTCCATCATACGTAATATTTAATGTACACGTTAATACGTCTTTTTCACGAATAAAGTGGTAATCGTTTAATGTATATGGTTCATTGACATTCATATATTCTTTGTGGAACAGATCAACAATTTCATTTGGAAGTAATTCTTTATGATTTTGATCAGATACATCTTTCATAAAGTATCCTACTTCTTCACGCATATCTTTTGGTAAATCATATCCATAGTATTCTTGAAGCATGTAACCAACTCCACCTTTACCACTTTGTGAGTTGATACGAATAACATCTGTTTCATAAACACGTCCAACATCACGAGGGTCTAATGGTAGATATGGTACTGTCCAATGCTGAGGATGATAATCATCTCTAAAGTGCATTCCTTTCGCAATCGCATCTTGATGACTTCCAGAGAACGCCGCAAAGACTAATTGACCTGCGTATGGTTGACGCATTCCAACTTTCATTCGTGTACATTGTTCATATACTTCGACGATGTGTGGCATATTAGAGAAATCTAATTCTGGGTCAACTCCCATCGCATACATATTCATTGCAAGGGTTATAATATCAACGTTTCCAGTACGTTCTCCATTTCCAAATAATGTACCTTCAATACGATCTGCACCAGCTAGAATACCCATTTCACTATCGGCAACCCCACAACCACGATCATTATGTGGGTGTAAAGACACAACGACATTCTCACGATATTTTATATGTTTACACATATATTCGATTTGACTTGCGTATACGTGTGGCATACTCATTTCCACCGTAACTGGCAAGTTAATAATAACTTTGCGATCAGCAGTTGGCTTCCAAACATCTAATACCGCATTTACAACCTCTAATGCATAATCAACCTCTGTCCCAGTAAAGCTTTCTGGTGAATATTCAAAACGATAATTTCCACCATCTTCTTCAGTTAATTGTTGAAGTAATTTAGCTCCTTCAACCGCAATTTTTAATACTTCTTCTTTACTTTTTTTGAAGACTTGTTCACGTTGGGCAAAGCTAGTAGAATTATATAAGTGAATCACTGCATTTTTTGCCCCTTTTACGGCTTCAAAGGTACGACGAATAATATGTTCACGAGCTTGTGTTAAAACTTGAATTGTCACATCATCTGGAATACGATTTTCATCAATCAATTTACGTAAAAATTCATATTCTGTTACACTAGCGGCAGGAAATCCTACTTCAATTTCTTTAAATCCCACTTCAACTAATAAATCAAAGAAGGCTAATTTTTCATCTAAGCTCATCGGAACGATTAATGCTTGATTTCCATCACGTAAGTCTACTGAACACCATGTAGGTGCTTTTTCAATGTATTCTTTTTTTGTCCATTCGTTACATGGTTCTGGTGGCATATAATACTGTCTTTTATACTTTTGATATCCTTTCATAACAATCTCCTCCTTCTTGATATAAAAATAGCTTTCCTCTCTAAAAAAAACTTCAGAGACGAAAGCTATAAATAAACCTCTCGCGGTACCACTCTAATTGATGAATAGACATTCATCCACTCACATATTTTATCAATATGTTCTCTTGTAACGTAAGAGTAACGGTGATTTTTACTAATGTAGAACACGTTCCTATCACTGCTCACGGGTGAGATGAATAATAGCTTCCACATGACTTACACCAACCGTCAATTCTCTATGCTGCCAAACTAAAATCCTAGTCCCGATCATTGCTTTTTTTATCATTACCGATAGTTTAACCTTTTTTGAAAGAAATGTCAACCGTTATGCAAACATTTTCATTTTGTTTCATGAAAAAAACTCACATTTGTTTAACGGAAGAAACTTCAGTGTAATGTTACAAACAAACATTTAAATAATCAACCAAATTT
>JAXJYR010000075.1:0-12504 GCA_036306885.1 Longicatena sp. | reverse complement strand
TTTGATGACCAACTTCATCGTATGGGTCATGGAAAAGGTTATTATGATCGCTATTTAGAAGGTATGAATGCCTTAAAAATTGGAGTTGGCTATGAAATTCAAAAACTTGATCAAATTCAGGTTGATGAACATGATGTTTCTTTAGATTTGATTATTAGTGAAAAACAAATTTATCAAAAATAGAAAAAAGAGCTATTTTACAATTTATGTGAATTGTAAGTAGCTCTTTTTTAGGTTTACGAATCAAATTTTAATTTTTGACGCATATATATAAATGGTGATTCATGATGCTTTATGGTTTAATCTTAGCGCTTTTATTTAATGTAGTGACAATACCTTTACAACCGCAAACTTTTGCGGGCTATTATGTAATGGAATATGAAAATCAAAAGGTGATATCAAAACACAATGAAACAATCCCGTATCAACCAGGTAATTTAACCCAATTAATGACATTAGTAATTGTGTATGATGCGATTGTATCGCAACAAATTCAATTAAATGATATGGTTTTGATTGATAAAGAAATCACCGCTATCAAAGATTATCCCTTGCCTTTGGTTGAAGGAGATTGTGTATCGATTAAGGATTTAATTAAATATGTATTACATTTCGGTGCTTATGACGCAACTCTAGCTTTAGTAAAATATATTGGTGGTAGTGAAGAAGCTTTTGTGGCCAAAATGAATGATAAAGTTAAACAATTAAAGTTAGAGCATACGCATTTTCATAATCCTTATGGTTATCATGATGTAAAGCATTATTCCACAGCTAAAGATTTGGCAATGATTTTTCGTTATTTAATAGAAATCGGAGCAGAATCCTTCTTAACTTTAAGTCAAGACAGTGAATGTCTTGTATCGTCAGCTCAAGAAATATGGATGGCATCAGAAAATGTACTTTTGAAACAATTTGAAGGGTGCGATGTGATTAAAATGAGTGAACATCCTCATCATCAATATAGTATTGCCGCAAGTGCAAAAGTCAAAGGAGTACGAAGTATTGCGATTGGTTTATATGCTTCTAATCTGCATCAAGCCAACGAAGGGATGATTACTTTCTTTCAACAAACCTTTCATAAGTATCAAACGATTACCTTAGTATCGAAAAATGAATATCAAGCGACAGTAGCGCTATATCAAGGTGAAGTATCAAACATCGCTTTTTATCATCCCCCTTTACAATGTAGTATGTTAAGGCAAGAGGATGTAAAGGTCACAAAGGCTACCATCCAACTACCTAAATTATTTGCCCCCATTCATAAAGACCAACAAATAGGGGTATTAAAAATTACTTTATCTAATCATAAATGTTACGAATTACCTTTATATGCCAAAACAAGTGTTTCTAAACAATCCTTATTTACCTTATTCTTAAAAAATTTATGGCATAGTATTTCCTAACTTATGAAGAACATACTAAAGGAGAGGTGAAGGTATGATTTTAGTATATATCGTATTAATCTTTTTTGTGATTGCGTTCTTACTTTATTTATGGTTGTGGAAACAAATCGATGTAGTAGAAGATTATGAGGTCGATGAAGATGATATCAAACATTGATATTGTCTTTTCTTTTCGACAAATTTTATCCATTTATCTTGTTAAGATGATATGGGAGGAATTTTATGAAAGTAAAAGAAAGTAAAGAAATATTAGAAATTTATTTTGAAGGAGAAATGGATCATTATCAAATTGCACTGTGGCGTGATGAATGTATCAAAGCAATAGAAACAAGTCATGCACCTAAAGTTATCTTTGATTTCAAAGATGTCATCTTTATTGATAGTACTGGAATTGGCTTTGTATTAGGAAGATATAAAGTATTAAGTAAAGAACATCGCGAAATTATTTTACGCAACTGTACTTCGTGTGTACATCGTTTATTTGAAATGAGTGGACTATTTACATTAATGAAGGTTGAATATGATGAATAAGATGCAATTAAGGGTTTGTGCAAAAATTGAAAATGATGGTTTTGTCAGAATGTGCGCAACTGCCTTTTTAGTACCATTATCGCTTTCCATGGATACCTTAATGGAAATTAAAACAGTACTTGCGGAAGCTGTGGTGAATGCCATTATTCATGCCTATGATGAACATGATGATGCCTATGTCGATATTATGATGATGTATGATCAGCGCCAAATTGTGATGGAAATTAAGGATTATGGTTGCGGAATTGAAGATATTAATAAGGCAAGAGTGCCATTATATACAAGTAAAGCTCATTTAGAACGTAGTGGAATGGGTATGACGATTATGGAAACCTTTTGCGATGAATTTGAAATCGAAAGTCATAAAAACTTTGGAACCCATATTAGAATGGTGAAGTATCTTGGAAAAGAATAATCAGCTTTTATTACAAAAAGCATTAGCTGGAGATGAAAATGCCAAAGAACAGTTTATGAATGAAAATAAAGCTTTGATATATTCTTTGGTACATCGCTTTGCGAAGGGAAATCAAGTTGAAGAATTATTTCAAGTTGGATGTATAGGGTTTATGAAGGCTTTTAACCAGTTTGATTTAAGCTATGAATGTAATTTTTCTACCTATGCTGTCCCTGTTATTTTAGGTGAAATGAAACGTTATTTTCGTGATAATGGTTCCATTCATATTTCGCGCTCGATCAAAGATTCGTTACGAATAGTGAGACAAGCACAAGAAGAGCTTCAACAACAGGGAAGCTATACACTTCAAGATTTGTGTAATTATACAAAGATTGAAATGAATGAGTTGATTGTCATTTTAGAGGCACGACAAGAAGTAGCTTCCTTACAAGAAGAAATCAGAAACCAAGAAGGAAAAAGCATTACCCTCGAATCACAAATTGAAGATCATCGCCAAAAGGATGTGACATTATCATTATCTTTACATATGGAAGTTGCGAAATTAAATGCTAAGGAACAATTGATTGTCAAAGAACGCTATCAAAAAGGGACAAGACAAGAGGATATTGCGTCAATGTTAAATATTTCGCAGGTTCAAGTATCTAGACTAGAAAAAAAGATTTTATTGAAGCTTCGTAAAGCGCTCTTATAAAGTTCTCATTTTCTTATGAATTAGATTATGCTATAATAACTTCGTTTGAAAAGTGAGGAATGCATATGTATACAAAACATCGTGTCCAACATTTTTGGAAATTATTTTTAGAACATGAAGCAGATTTAAAAGATGCTTTAAAATATCAAAATTCAATTTCGTTACAACGTATTGAGATAACATTAAAAGAATTTTTAAAGAAAACTAGTGGTTGTGGTGTTGAATTTGATTATGATGGTGATTTTTATGAATTAAGTTTTACGCCATCAGGAGATAAAAATGCCCAATTGATTTGTGACTTATTAGTAAAAGATGCGCCAAAGTCATTACAACAGGATTGGATTATTAATCCTTACCGTATGCCGTTGTCAAATCGTGCATATCAAGCGACCTTGAAATGTGACAATGTGGAAATTTCTGGTGCGGATTTATACGTTTATTATCAAATCAACGAGGCAATGCATGCATTAGATCTTAAAGTATATTGTGAGAAATGGAAAAACTTTGATATGGACTTAAAAGAACGCATCACAGCCTATTTCTTAGAATTGTTTATTGGTGAGCTAGAATTAGAAGCACGTATTGCTAGTATTGAAATTATTGATCAAAGAAGTGATGAAGATGATGTAGTGCTACTTCCAAACTTATTTGAAGATATTTGCGATATTGTAGCTGATCAAGAATGGGTAGAATATACATCTCCATTATCGATTTTCTCTGTATATAAATTAGACGAAGTACCCCAAAATCAAACGCTACGTCATGATATGAAAATGATCCTAACAAGACATCCATTATTAAGTGAACAACTATTACGTAAAGAGGATGAAGTAATTCGTGATTTTAGAGCATTGGGTGCCGATTTTGGTTATTTATATTATGAGAAACGTTATCAAGATGAAAAAGAAGCATTAGTACGCCAAGAATTAGAACGTCAATTACATGATTTATTGTATGAAATGTCAATTGCATATGTGATTGGTGGAGCGATTGGAGAAACATATTCTTATATTGAGTTAGCTATTTATGATAAAGACGCATTAATGATTGTGATTGAAAAATTACAAGAACAATTAAATTTTGATATTTATTTTAAAACCTTTATCGCATAAAATGTCCGATTGTGTCATACCTTATATTAGGTGATGACATGATCGGTTTTTTATTAGAAGTCTTAGCTAGTTTTTTACCCTTAGGTGGTTTTATTCGTAGTCAAGCTTATTTAAAACCATTAGATACCAAACAGGAATATGCATATTTTCAAGCGATGAAACAGGGAGATAGTGATGCTCGAACGTTATTGATAGAGCATAATTTAAGATTAGTTGCGCATTTAGCGAAAAAGTACGATATGAAAAAAGAAAGTAATGATGATTTAATTAGTATTGGGACAATTGGTTTAATTAAGGCAGTAGATAGCTTTCAAGTAGAAAAGGGCTTAAAGTTTTCAACTTATGCAGGGCGATGTATTGAAAATGAAATACGAATGCATTTAAGAAGTCATAAATACCATTATCAAAATGTTTCATTAGATGAAAGTATTCATGATAGTGATGGACAATCGATTGCCTTAATTGATGCCATACCAGCTCCTCAAGAAGAATCGATTGCTTCACGTTTATTAAAAGAAGATCGTTTAAAACGCTTATCTAAGCATTTAAATATATTAGATGAACGAGAACGTGAAGTAATTGAGCGTAGATATGGGTTGGGTAATCGTGAAGTGGAAACGCAAAGAGAAATTGCCCATTCATTACAATTATCACGTTCTTATATTTCACGGATTGAAAAGAAAGCTTATATGAAGCTATATAAGGCATTATCTAAGGAAGAGCACTAAAAAAGGAGTCAAACTGACTCCTTTTGCTTTATTCACTACGTAAGTAAGCGTATAATAATTTGGCAGTTTCATCTAAGGCATCAATGTGGGTACGTTCCATACCATGAGATGAGAAACAACACATTCCAAAGGCTGCGGCATAGACATTATTTCCGGCACGAATCGCTGCGGATGCATCAGTACCATAGCGATAGAAGACATCGACAGCATAGTTGACATCGTTTGCTTTGGCAAGCTTAATTAGCTTGTTGGTTAAAGCACGATCATATGGAGTGAAGTTATCTTTGGCACAAATTGTTGTCTTGAATTCATCTCCAGTGTGATCTGGTCCAATTAAACCAATGTCAATTGCGACATATTCTTCAATTTCAGGAGGTAAGTAAGAACCACCATGTCCAATTTCTTCATAGAATGGGAACGCAAATTTTACATTATAATATGGTTTAATATTGTTTTTAACCATGTATTCAATCACGGCAAAGACAACTCCAACTGCTGCTTTATCATCGATAAAACGTGATTTAATATATCCAGCTGGTAAGTAGCGGAAATCAGGTTCAATCGCAATGACATCCCCATGTTCAATTCCTAAAGCACGAACATCTTCATCGCTAAATACTTTTTCATCTAAGACAACCATCATCGCATTTTCTTCACGTGCACGACTTCTAGCATCTTCATAAACATGGGTTGAGTGAGACTTACAACAAATCGTTCCAGTATAAACACGTTCATCGCGTGTATGTACGCGAACATGACAACCTTCGGTGTTGTAATAGTTTACTCCTCCAAGGTTACGAACCTCTAAAGTACCATCTTTACAAATATGACGAACAATTAACGCAATTGTGTCTAAGTGCGCACCAACACAGACTGTTTTTTCAGGATGTTCTCCTTCCATTGTAAGATATAAGGTACGCTTACGATCTTCACTTAGTTCAAAACCATAGCGAGCACTGATTTCTTTCATCAGTGGTGTGATTTCTTCATAATATCCAACAGGAGAATCACAATTAATCAATTCTTCGGTGATTGACACCATTGTTTCTTTTGAAAACATAATCTACCTTCTTTCTAATAAAAAGATTATAATCTATTCGCAACAAAAAGAAAATGAAAAATGCATAAATCTAGTACACATGGTTACCTAAAAATGATAAAATGATAGGGAATTTCAAAGGAGTTGTGTACATGTTAAATTTATTTACCCCCAATTATTATATTCATCGCTATGATGCATTACGTGTCGAGTATTTAAAAGAACATGGTATTGAATTATTATTATGTGATATTGATAATACCTTAGTACCACATGATGTGGCAGATGCAGATGCCGAAGCGAAAGCATTTCTAAAAAAAATCTTAGATGCCAATATTCAAATTGTTTTTGTATCAAATAATGTAGAGGAACGTGTAGCACGCTTTGCGAAATGTTTTGATTTACCATATTATCATTTTGCCTTAAAACCATTACCGATAACTTATTTAAAAGCTTTAAAGGATTTTGGTTATAAAGGTAAAAATAAGCAAAAGGTTGCGGTATTAGGTGATCAAATGATGACCGATGTATTAGGTTCTAAATTGTGTGGTTTACATGTTATTTTAACGAATCAAGTCGTAGAACGTGACTTAACTTGTACCAAATGGAATCGTAAGCTTGAAAATATGATGTTCTATTTATTAAAGAAATTTAAGAAATTAGAGAGAGGAGTATATGATGAGTAAAAAATGTAAGGGTTGTGGAGTGCTTCTACAACAGGATGATAAAAACGCAATAGGATATACCCCTAAAATTACTGGTGATTATTGTCAAAGATGTTTTCGCATTACGCATTATGATGATGTTGTAATGTCAATGCAACAGGGAATTGACTCTGATCAAATCTTAGCTCGTATTGCAAATATGGATGCTCTTGTGTTATGGGTGGTTGACTTATTTGACTTTGAAGCGAATATGATTCCAGGTTTAAATCGTCATCTATTAGGGAAAGATATTGTAATGGTAGCAGGAAAAAAAGATTTATTACCATTAACCTATAGTAATCACAAATTAGCTGATTTTTTAATGATGCGTTTAAAAGAACAAGGGATTTTGGTCAAAGAAGTAGTGATTAGCTCACATATGACATCGCAAAAGCATGAAGAAGCAAAGGCTTGTGTCGAAGATGTTTTAGCGGCGATTGAAACATATCGCGATGGCAGAGATGTTGTAGTGATGGGAATGGCCAATGCTGGAAAAAGTACATTATTAAATGGATTATGTCAAAATAATGTATTAACGATTTCTCGTCATCCAGGGACAACCTTAGATTTTAATCAAATTGATATGGGATCGTATATTATGTATGATACCCCAGGTTTAACAAGAAATGATTCTTTATTAACACATGTGGAGGATTCCTTATTAAAAAGTGTGATTCCTCATAAACCATTAAAACCACGTGTGTATCAGCTATATGAAAATCA
Source organism: Longicatena sp. (assembly GCA_036306885.1). Classification (GTDB taxonomy): domain Bacteria; phylum Bacillota_I; class Bacilli_A; order Erysipelotrichales; family Erysipelotrichaceae; genus JAXJYR01. Next base: position 5,158 of record JAXJYR010000075.1, on the reverse strand, counting down.
AACGTTATCCTTAGGTGGTTTGGTAAGAATTGATTTTATTGGTGTAGAACAAATTAGTTCAGTAGCATATTTTGCAGCTTCACTTCCACTCCATCGTAGTAAACAAGAAAAAGCCGATAAATTATGGAACCAACACTATAATGAATTACTATCTCCAGTCTTAGATGAAGATATGAGTCAGTTTAAAAAACATATTTTTCATTTAAGAGAAGACAAATGTGATATTGTCATTCACGGACTAGGATGGTTCTGTATAAGTGGAAAATGTGAAGAAATTCATGTATATTGTAGTAATAAAGTAAATGTAACAAAAAGAAAGGCGATGATTTAATGTTAACAAAAGAAAATATGAAAATGCTAAGAGCACTAGCAAACAAAGAACGTGCTTTATTTCAAATGGGAAAAGATGGTATTAGTGAAAATATGATTATGACAATTAGTGATTCTTTAGAAGCACATGAATTAGTTAAAATTTCATTATTAAAAACTGCTCCGATTACAACCAAAGAAGCCGCAACACAAATGGCAACTGCGACACGTAGTGAAATTGTCCAAGTAATTGGTCATACCTTCGTTTTATATCGTCGTAGTAAGAAGAATAAATTAGGTTTATAAGATGAGAATTGCCTTATTAGGGGGAAGTTTTGACCCTATTCATGCAGGACATTTAGAAATAGCTAAAACTGCTTTAAAAAAATTAGCAATTGATGAAGTATGGTTTTTAGTAGCTAAGGATAGTCCTTTAAAAGATGGACAACAAGTATCTTTTCAACATCGTTACCAAATGGTGAAAAATGCATGTCGACCATATCGTCATTTTAAAGCTTGTGGTATTGAAAATGAAAGAACAGGTAAAAGCTATACCATTGATACAATTTTAATGTTGAAGAAGCGTTATCCAATGCATACTTTTTCTTTTATTATTGGCGATGATCAAGCAGTTAATTTCCATTTATGGAGAAGTAGTGAACAATTACTACAAGAATGTGCTTTTTATGTGGTATCACGATTTGTCGATTGTCAAATTGATGAGCGTATGCATCGCCTCCAAATGGATTTAGTCGATGTGAGTTCAACTGAGATTCGCCAAGGTAAAAAAATGTATTATTTATGTAAAAGTAATATGCGCTATATTAGTCAGCACGGCTTATATGTGACATCACGTGTCCAACAATGCATGAAACCATCACGTTTTGAACATTCTCAAAGGGTGGCAGATGTATGTGTTGCATTAGCTAAAGCTCATGGTTTAGATACAGAGAAAGCCTATCGCATGGGGATTATGCATGATGTGACAAAGCATATGCCTTTATCCTTTCATGAAAATGTCTTAAAATATTGTATGCCTCAGCATTTAAATGCACCAGTTCCGATTATGCATGGATATACGGGTGCATGGTATGCTCAAAAGGTATTAAAAGAAGAAGATCAAGAAGTAATTCAAGCAATTTATCATCATGTTTTAGGTGATGGTAAAGGTATTTATGATCAAATCCTATTTATTGCGGATAAAATAGAACCAGGAAGAAATTATGATACAAGTAAACAAATGGCATTATCTTTAAAAAGTATTAAATTAGGATTTGAATATGTAAAATTAGAAAATGAAGCCTATTTACAAAAGGAAGGTGTTATTGAATGAATGCGTTATTAGAAGTTGTACAAAAAGCGATTCATGAAAAACGTGGAGAAAATGTCTTATTATATGATTTCCGTAGTGTGAATCCTTTCATTGAATATTGTGTAATTGTGACAGCAGGGTCAGCTCGTCAAATTCAAGCGATTGCCGCAAGTGTTCGCGAACGTGTTAGAGAAAACGGTTTTGAGATTCGTGCGATTGAAGGTGGCCAACAATCTAGCTGGGTTTTAGTCGATTTAGATAGTGTCATCGTCCACATTTTCGATGCGGAGGAACGAAAACGCTTTGCGTTAGAAAAATTATATGCAGATTTACCTTATGAGGACTTTAACCTATGATGTATGATTATTTAGCACCCTATTATGATGCATTGGTAGCGGATGAAGAAGCCACCAATGCATGGGTATCTTTAATTGAAGATTATATTCCCAAAGGTGATTTAATGGAGTTAGCTTGTGGTAGTGGTGAAATTACCATTATGTTAGCAAATCATGGGTATCAAGTATATGCCAGTGACATAAGTAGTGAAATGGTGGAACAAGCCAAACAAAAGGCCGGTAGTGAAAAAGTAACATGGAGTGTAATGGATATGAGTCATATTGAAGATGAACGTCAATATGATGGAATTGTCTGTTTATGTGATAGCTTTAACTATTTATTGAATGAAGAAGCTGTACATAGTATGTTTCAAGGCGTACATGCCCATTTAAAAGAAAATGGTGTATTTATTGTCGATATGCACTCATTAGATCGTATCAGTGAATTTGAAGAAGAATACAATGAAGCAGGTAAATTATTTGGACATGAATATCAATGGAGTATTCAAAGTGAAGATGATTTAATTTACCAAAACTTCTCATTTTATGATGAAGATGGAAGATGTACTTTAGAACAACATATTCAACGTGTATATGATCCGATGTGGGTATTAGAAACATTAGAATCATATGGCTTTGAATGTGAAATTTTAACAGATTTTGAATTAGAAGGAATACAACCAGGAGAAAAGTATTTCTTTATTTGTAGAAAGGTGAAGTAAATGATTGGATTAATTGCAGCAATGCCTTCTGAAATGGATGCGATTATCGCATGCTTAGATAATCAAAAAGAACATACCATTTCAGGAATTAAAATGGTGAGTGGTACCATCGCGAACAAAGAAGTTGTCGTGATGCTTAGTGGGGTTGGGAAATGTCGTGCCGCATTATCAACTACGATTTTATGTGAACACTTTAAATTAGAAGAAATTATTAATATTGGGACAGCTGGTGGATTAAAGGCTGAAGAAGAAATTTTAGATGCAGTAATCAGTACCCAAGTTGTCCAACATGATTTTGACACAAGCCCAATTGATGGTGATGATGGTATTGGATTATATTTTAATGCAAATGAGACAATGCTTGAGCGTGCTAAAAAAGTTCTTGAAGATCAAAATGTACGTGTTCATTGCGGATTAGTGGCAAGTGGTGATCAATTTGTCGCACGCAATGATCAATTAGAACGTTTAGCTACTTATTTCCCAAATGCAATTTGTGCCGAAATGGAAGCTGGTGCAGTTGCGGCAGTATGTACTCATTACCAAATTCCTTTTGTGGTGATTCGCTCATTAAGTGATGTTGCATGTCGTGAAGACTCAGAAATGGACTTTACACAATATGTTGTGCATGCCGCAAAACGTAGTGCGCAATTTGTCAGTACCTATGTTGCATCTTTGGGGTGATTTGATTGAAGTTTAATTGGAAATCATTCGCTCTAACGCTTATCTTAGTTATTTCATTATTTCTTGTGTTCTATATGGGAGTTGGGATCTTTGTATCAGGACCGAATCGTGCAAGTGCCATCAAGGAACAAGCAATGATTCAAAAGATTGAAACCCAGTCACCAAAAATTAAAAATATTTATCGTCATGTATTTCGTTACGTAGTCTATGTGGGAGAACAAGATGATTTCTATTTATTCTTTAATGAAAAGGGTGAACAAATATCTTCACGTAAAAAGCATAAAGAAAATGAACAGAAAGCGATTGTAGAACTGCAAAAGAAATATCAAATGTTAGAGTTTGAATTAAAGGTTGGATATGGTATCAAAGGACCTGTATATAGCTGTGAAACAGCACAAGGTATTGTCTTATTAGATTACGATACCTTAAAAGAAGTATATTATTTAAAGAAAGGGGATATTTAGATGCAATGGTGGAATCAACGTTTTGTAAATCGTCGTGATTATATTTTAGAAAATTTAGAAACATGGAATTTAAACACACGTGAAATACTGATGATTTTATTAATTGATTATTTTAATGAGCATCTGATTCCTCTTACTTTAGAAATATTGGCGCAAAAGATGCATTTAACGATTAATGAAGTAGATTTACTCCTACAAAGTCTTCAAGAAAAAGGTTATGTTTGTATGGATATTATTCAAGGTCGTTTAGTCTTTATGATTGATGGTATGTTTGAAGATAAAAAGAAGGATTCATTAGATGGTTCTTTGTTTGATTTATATGAATCAGAATTTGGTCGACCACTCAGTCAATCAGAAATGCAACGTTTATCTGATATGCGTCAACATTATGAAGAAGTTATGATTGTGAATGCTTTACGTGAAGCGAGTATTCATGACTGTAAGAAGTTTGATTATATAGAAAAAATCTTATTAAATTGGCAAAAACGTGGATTAAGTGCGAATGATTATGCGGAAGGGAAACGTTAATGGAAGTAAATGCAATTTTAGATCAGTTAGAACTTATGTTTCCTAATGCCCATTGTGAGCTTATTCATCGCAATGCCTTTGAATTATTGTGTGCAGTGGTATTATCAGCCCAAACAACTGATGCCGCTGTGAATAAAATCACTCCGTATTTATTTGAATGCTTTCCTACAGTTCAAGCGATGGCAGAAGCGGATATTAAAGAAATAGAAGGATGCATTAAATCGATTGGATTATATCGTAATAAAGCAAAATCACTTCAACAATTGTCACGTTCGTTATTAACTGATTTTGATGGGGAAGTACCGATGTCGATGAAGGATTTGACATCCTTAGCAGGAGTGGGAAGAAAAACCGCTAATGTCATTCGTAGTGTATGGTTTGATATTCCTGCGATTGCGGTAGATACCCATGTGGAACGTATTTCCAAGCGTTTAAAGCTGGCGAAACCTTTTGATGATGTAGAAGATGTAGAACGTAAATTAAAACGTAAATTACCGCGAGAACGCTGGAATCGAGCTCATCACTTGTTTATCTTCTTTGGACGTTATCATTGTCATTCACGTAGTCCTAAATGTCAGGAATGTCCATTTACAAGCATCTGTCAAAAAGATAAAATCGATAAATTAAAAGCCAAAAAATAAATGTCATGAAATAATAAAAGGTGTAATGAATATTACATCTTTTTTGTGTGACGGGCAGTTACACGAATATATTGTGTTTCAATAATGAAACTTGAATAAGTAATTCAAAGAATAGAACTATTCAAAAATTAAGACACACAATGCGGTCCTAATGGAGGTGAAAAGC
>JAXJYR010000074.1:0-2451 GCA_036306885.1 Longicatena sp. | reverse complement strand
GCTTGTGTTTTTATTTTACAATACGATTACTTAAAGTATCAGAATAAGTAATATGATAACCGTTTGATGTAGTTGAGATGAAACCATCATATTGTGTAAATGGTTCTTTTGATACCCAAATCACATCGATTTCAATACCATCATTTTTTAATTGTTGAAGTAATTGGTGACCTTCTTCTAATGACATGTTAAAGAAGGCTGTCGATAAAGCATCGGCCATGGTAGAATCAGGTGTAATAATTGTAACAGAATCAAAGAAAGCGGCAGGCATTGATGTGTCAGGGTCGATAATATGGTGATATGTTTTACCATCTACTTCATAATAACGTTGGTAGTTTCCACTTGTGACAAATGCCATGCGTTCTTCAATACTAATACTCATTAATGAGTTTGTTTGTAAATTGGTTTTATCAGGAATTTGTAACCCGACACGAATAGGACTATTATCAGGTTTAGCACCAATCACCACAACGTTTCCACCAGCATTGATAAATCCATGTTTTAATCCTAATTCAGCTAACTTTTCCGCAACACGTTGGGTTGCATAACCTTTCGCAATCCCACCTAAATCTAAAGAAATATCTTTGGATTTGATTTTGACACTATTTTTGTCTTCGTTGATTTCAATATGTTCCCAACCATGTTGGTCTTTGACACTTGCTAATTCATCATCAGTTGGAATTTGATAGCTAATTTCATTTTCGGCTTGTTCACGATAATGATGCCAAATACTTAACAATGCCCCCATTGTGACATCAAATTGATTGTTAGAAAGCTCTTGATATTTTTGAGCTTCTTTTAATAATTTGATAATTTCTGGGTGAACTTCCACTTCAGTTCCGGCATGATCATTTAAATCCTTGATATTTCCTTTAAAATCATTGTATTTAGAAAAGATTTGATCATATTCTAAATAGGCATCGCTAAGAACTTGTTTATATTGTTCAAATTCGGCTTCACTTTCACAATATGCACGAAAGGAAATCACAGTATCAAAACCTAATTCAATAGAAGTGAAATCATAAGGCTCAAGTTTGGTTGTACTACAACCACTTAATAATAATATTGTTGATAAAAGTGTTAATAAGATTTTTTTCATATATTACCTCTAAAAATGAAAGATGAATTCATCATCATATGCTTGTAATGGATTAAGTAATTGATTTTGATAGTTTGCAATATTGTTTTGCTGTTTCTGATCACAACGGGCATTGGTAATAAGTTGTTTTAATTGTGCTGTTGTAATTTGATGCTGATGCATACTGCGATGTTTTTCATTTATCGTAATGTTAATGACACCAATATCATTGATATATATAAAACCATAATCATCAATCGCTAAAGGGACAATTGCAATTAGAATATTACTTTGTTTCCAAAGTTCATGTATTTTCATAAGAATATCATCCTTTCGAGTTATTATTTTATATTGTTTTAATTATAATTGCAAGTAAATAAAAGCATTACGAATATAATAAAAATCATGAAAAATGTTTTACAGTTGTGTTTAAAATGATATAATAAATCTGTATGTAATTTCATATTTACATCTGGTGTAAATGAAAGAAAGGTAAGGTGACAATCATGTCATTGTTTAAAGGTAAAATGTGTCAACATATTCCTGGATTTAAGGAATTAAGTGAACACGAAACGGTGATTGAAATTATGGACACACCGAAGGTGTATATTCCGTTGATTGTAGGACCAAGTACAAATGTTTCGGTATTAGTAGAAACAGGAGCACAAGTAAAAGTAGGAACAATGGTTGCGTTATGTGATGAACGTAATTATGTACCTTTATTTTCAAGTGTATCAGGTACTGTAGTTGGTATTGAAAAACGTATGCACTCTTCATTAAAACAAATAAACCACTTAGTTATTGAAAATGATGGTTTATATCAAGTTGATGAAACATTAGAAGGAATCGATTATAAAACAGCATCTAATGAAGAATTAATCGACTTTATGATGAAAAAAGGAATTGTTGGTTTAGGTGGTGCAGGATTCCCAGCTTATATTAAATATAAGTTTGCGAAAGATGTTCAAATGTTAATTATTAATGCAGTTGAATGTGAACCATTTATTACGGCTGACTACAAAAGTATTTTCACAAATATGAAAAACTTAATTGATGGTGTTTTAGCAATGAAAAAAATGGCAAATGCTAAAGAAGCTGTCATTGCGATTAAGAAAAGTCACCCTGATTTAATTACATTTGTAAAAGGTAATGTTGAATTAATTGAGGGCGTAAATGTTGTGGAAGTACCAGATGTTTATCCAATGGGATGGGAACGTGTATTAGTACGCCAAATTTTAAAGAAAGAATATGATCGTTTACCTGGAGAAGTAGGAGCTGTCGTAAACAACGTTGAAACAGCAATTGCGTTTGGGGAAGCTTTAAATAGTGGATTACCAATTGTAAATAAAACTTTAACAATTTCAGGTACAGCT
>JAXJYR010000073.1:0-5236 GCA_036306885.1 Longicatena sp. | reverse complement strand
TTCATTCTTTCGTATCAATGGTGAAAATGTAAACCAAGAAACAAACGAATGATAAAAATCTCCTTGATAAAAGGAGATTTTTTCTATATAATGATTACGATATTTGCGAAGAATGGAAGAGTATAATAAGTGATATTTCTAGAGAGTGGATGTTTGGTGAAAATTCATAATAAAACTTATTAGAAGATGGCCCAGGAGCATTTTTTTTGAATCGTTAGAAAAAACGTAAGTCTTGCGTTAAAGACATGAGGTATATCTTTTAGATATACGAATTAAGGTGGTACCACGAGCTTTCGTCCTTTATGCGAGAGCTCTTTTTATTTAAAGGGAGGAGAATTATTATGTGTAATGCATGTAACAAAGGAAAGTACTATATCACTACTGCAATTGCCTATACATCTGGACGTCCTCATATTGGAAACACATATGAAATCGTTTTAACAGATGCAATTGCACGCTACAAACGCGCTCAAGGATATGATGTGTTCTTCCAAACAGGAACAGATGAACACGGACAAAAAATCGAACAAAAAGCAATGGAAGAAGGAATTTCTCCAAAAGCATTCGTTGATCGTGTTGCGGGAATCGTAAGAAACAACTTCGATATGATGAATACATCATATGACTACTTTGTACGTACAACTGATGACTACCATGAAAAACAAGTTCAAAAGATTTTCAAAAAATTATATGAACAAGGAGATATTTACAAATCTCGTTATGAAGGAATGTACTGTACACCATGTGAATCATTCTGGACACCAAGTCAATTAGTCGATGGAAAATGTCCTGACTGTGGACGTGAAGTACAAACTGCATATGAAGAAGCTTACTTCTTTAACTTACAAAAATATGCACCTGCACTAATTAAACACATCGAAGAACACCCAGAATTTATTCAACCAGAATCACGTAAAAATGAAATGTTAAACAACTTTATTAAAAAAGGTCTTCAAGACTTATGTGTATCTCGTTCAACATTCAAATGGGGAATTCCTGTAGACTTTGACCCAGACCATGTAGTATATGTATGGATTGATGCGTTAAGTAACTACATTACATCACTTGGATTTGATGCGGATGGAAACCATGGTGAAAACTACAAAAAATACTGGCCTGCAGATGTACACATTATCGGGAAAGATATTTTACGTTTCCACACAATTTACTGGCCAATTATGTTAATGGCATTAGGTCAACCTTTACCAAAACAAGTATTTGGACACCCTTGGTTATTAGTAGGGGATGGAAAAATGTCAAAATCAAAAGGAAATGCAATCTATGCCGATGAATTAGTAAAACACTTTGGTGTCGATGCAGTTCGTTACTTCGTATTACACGAAATGCCATTTGCCCAAGATGGAACAATTACTTGGGAATTAATGTGTGAACGTGTAAACTCAGATTTAGCTAACGTATTAGGAAACTTAGTAAACCGTTCTATTTCTATGTTAAATAAATACTTTAACGGTGTGATTTCTAATCCAAATGAAAGAGAAGCATTAGATGAAGATTTCATTAACACGGTAATGAGTACAGCAAGTCGTGTTGAAAAGAAAATGGAAGCTCTACAAGTTGGAGATGCAATCGAAGAAATTTTCGTAACATTAAAACGTACAAATAAATACATCGATGAAACAATGCCATGGGCACTTGGAAAAGATGAAACTAAAAAAGATCGTTTGGCAACAGTGCTATACAACATCTTAGAATCAATTCGTGTATGTGCGGTATTATTATCTAGCTTCATGCCAGAAACAGCAGAAAAAATCTTAGATGAAATTAGCACAAACCAACGTGATTTCAACTCATTAGCTGAATTTGGATACTTAGAATGTGGACACACAGTAGACAACAAACCAGAAATTTTATTTGCCCGTATTGATGTAAAAGAATTTATGGAAAACTTAGAAAAAGAAAAAGCAAAAGAAGCGAAAAAAGCAGAAAAAGAAGCAAAAAAAGCAGAAAAAGCTACAGAACCTGCAAAAGAAGAAATTACGATTGAAGACTTCATGAAGTTAGAACTTAAAGTAGGTACCATCGTTTCTGCAGAAAAACACCCTAAAGCAGACCGTTTATTAGTAGAACAAATCGATTTAGGGGATGAAACACGTCAAGTTGTGTCTGGTATTGCAGGAAGCTTTAAACCAGAAGAGGTTGTAGGTAAAAAAGTTGTAGTTGTGACAAACTTAAAACCAGTAAACTTACGTGGAGTAGAAAGCCAAGGTATGATTTTATGTGCTTCTACGAAAAAAGATCTTGATATTGTAACAATTCTTAAAGATCTTCCAAACGGAACAAAAGTTAGCTAATGGATAAATCAACTTTGATGAAATTATATGCACCCTATTTGTTAGTGGTTATCGTCGGTATTTTCTTTATCATCAAAGCCATTATGAAAGCTTCGGTAGCATTAGGTGTTGTCGGTGGATGTATCATTGGATTAGGTGCGATGCATATGACGTTGATTAAAATCGCTAGTCGTAAAAAATAACAATAAGCTCACGAGTTTTGACTCGTGGGCTTTTTTCATATTAAATGATATTAGATAGTTAAATCTAGATTTAACTAAATATAAATTTAATCTTTTAGATTTAACTAAGAAATGCCAATCAATTTAATTATGATTTTGTGCCATTATTAGATATTGTAATATTCACAATACTTGATTCATCTAAAAATGATGAATGCGCTAAAAACTCAAAACTTTACATAAATTTAACATAATTTGTATTTTTGATTTAACATTCCTTTTCTAAAATATGAAGTGTAAAACATAAGGAGGATTTTACAAATGAAAAAAATTTTATCGATGATGATGACACTTTTATTGATTTTACCAGTGATGACAGGATGTTCAAGTGAAGGAAGTAAATCAGTCACAACAGATGGTTCGACTTCTATGCAAAAGGTGATTGGAGGATTAGGAGAAGCGTTCCAAAGTGAAACAGGGATTAGCTTTACTTATAATCCAACTGGATCAGGAAGTGGAATTCAAGCAGTTTCTGAAGGAAGATGTGATATTGGACTATCCTCACGCGAACTAAAAGAGGAAGAAAAAAATTCTGGATTAGTTGGAACTGTATTAGCATATGATGGAATCGCATTAATTGTAAATACCGAAAATAAGGTTGTTGATTTAACGTTAGAACAAATTGCCAAAATTTATACAGGTGAAATTAAGAATTGGTCAGAAATCGGTGGAAATGATCAAGAAATCGTCTTAATTGGTCGTGAAGCAGGAAGTGGTACACGAGATGGTTTTGAAGCAATTACTGATACAGAAGACAAATGTGTTTATCGACAACAATTAACATCTACCGGTGATGTGATTACAGCAGTATCACAAAATCCAGGAGCAATTGGATATGCATCAGTAGCTTCAATTAAAGACACTGTGAAAGTTGTGCGTGTTGATGGTGTAACACCGAGTGAAGAAACAATCAAAAATGGAAGCTATGTTGTACAAAGACCATTCTTATTAGTGACAAGTTCTAAAACAGAATTAAGTGAATCAGCACAAAAATTCTTTGACTATATTACATCAGAGCAAGCAAAAAGTATTATTTCTAATGCTGGTGTAGTTTCGGCTAATTAAAAGAAAGTAAGCAACGAAGAAAACGTTTCATTCGTTGCTTTTTGAGGATATATATATGAGAAAAAATCAACTATTTGAAAAGTTTGTACATGGAATATTCTTGATTTTAGGATTATTGACCATTGCTTGTGTATTATTGATATCCATTTATTTAATTATTTCAGGTATACCAGCGATTCGTAAAATTGGCCTTTTCGATTTCTTGTTAGGTGATGTGTGGGCCTCAACGGCAGCAGAAGCGCAATTTGGGATACTACCATTTATCTTAACAAGTATTTATGGAACCATTGGAGCCATTATGATTGGAGTACCAATTGGTATTTTAACGGCCATTTATTTATCCAAAATGGCTAGTGAAAAAATAAAATCAATCGTAGGATCAGCAGTGAGTTTGTTGGCAGGGATTCCTTCCGTAGTTTATGGATTGGTCGGGATGATTGTCCTAGTACCATTTGTACGAAATACATTTAAGATAGCAGATGGAGCAAGTTTGTTTTCTGCCATTATCGTATTGGCAATTATGATTTTACCTTCCATCATCAAAATGTCGATTACCGCTTTAGATGCAGTTCCCAAAGAATATGAAGATGCATCTTTAGCACTTGGTGCAACACCAATCGAAACCTATTTTAAAGTTTCATTACCAGCTGCCAAAAGTGGGATTGCAGCAGCTGTGGTATTAGGCGTAGGTAGAGCAATTGGAGAAGCAATGGCGGTAATGATGGTATCGGGTAATATGCCAAATATGCCGAATTCATTATTTCAAAGTGTTCAATTTTTAACAACTGCAGTCGCAAGTGAGATGTCTTATTCAAGTGGACTTCAAAGAGAAGCGTTATTCTCGATCGCGTTAGTTCTATTTGTTTTTATTATGTTAATCAATCTATTATTGAACTACTTTTTAAAAAGAGAGAAGGAATAAGTTATGGTAAAACAAACATTATCAAAAAAAAGAAAAGTATTTGAAGCTTTAATGAAATGTTTTATGTATATATCTTTAGCTTTAACAGTATCACTTGTATTATTTTTGATTGTATATGTTTTAATGCAAGGATTACCACATATTACATGGAACTTTTTAACTACTCAACCTAGTTATTTAAATGGTAATATTGGAATCTTACCCGATATTTTAAACACCGTTTATATTATTTTAGCTACATTAGTGATTGTATTACCGTTAGGAGTAGGTGCTGCTATCTATTTAAGTGAATATGCTTCCAATAAAAAAATAGTTGCAATGATTGAATATGCAGCCGAAACATTATCAGGAATTCCTTCCATTATCTATGGTTTGGTAGGGATGTTATTGTTTTCTAATAACATGGGAACCTGTTTATTGGCAGGGTCATTAACCCTTGTGATTATGAATTTACCGACTATTATGCGAACGACACAGGAAAGCTTAAAAACCGTTCCTCAATCTTATAGAGAAGGAGCGTTTGGATTAGGGGCAGGAAAATGGAGAGTTGTACGCACTGTCGTTTTACCTGGATGTGTAGATGGTGTTATTACCGGATGTATTTTATCAGTAGGAAGAATTCTAGGTGAATCAGCAGCTTTATTATTTACAGCAGGATTTGCCCATGCATTAAACGGTATTGGAACTGGTCTTACATCGCCAGGTGCTAGCTTAAC
>JAXJYR010000072.1:0-2214 GCA_036306885.1 Longicatena sp. | reverse complement strand
TTAAAAGCTGCAATTGAATCAGCAGAAACACTAGATACAGAAGGACTAAGTGAAGAAAGCTTAAAAGCAATTGCGGATGTAGTAAGTGAAGCAAAATTAGTATTAGAATTCCCAGCATCACAAGAAAATGTTGATACAATGGTAGCTAAAATTAATGAAGTTTTAGAAGCTGCACAAAGTTCAATTACGAAAGTAACAGGACTTATCGCAGAAGCTGTTGATTATAAGACAATTCAATTAAGCTGGAATGCAGTAGCAATCGCTGATCAATATGTTGTAGAACGTTTAAGTGCAGAAGGTGACTGGATTAAGGTTGCGAAAACAACAGAACCAACATACGTTGCAAATGGAGTAAAAACTGGTAAAGAATATACTTACCGCGTGAAAGCAATGAAAGCTGATGAAGTATTTGAAGCAAGTGAAGAAGCAAGTGCAACTCCAACATTAAGTGGAGAAGTAGAACTTACTTTAACACCAAATGGTTCAAACCAATTTGATTTAACTTGGACTGCAGTAGAAGGTGCAACTCGTTACATTATCTACCGTAAATCTGACACAAGTGCATGGAAAAAAATTCTTACATTAGGAAAAGATGCTAGAAGCTATACTTCTAAAGCGATGGCAGAAGGTACATATACTTACCAAGTGAAAGCTGCTCGTTATGACTCAGTTGATCGTGTGATGACAAATGGATCAAATGAAGTGGTTGGTGTAGCAACATCTGAAGTATTAACATTAAATGCAGAAAAAGCGAGCGATACACAAGTAACAATTACATGGAACAAGCTATCAACAATGAAATACTATGATGTATATCGTGCAACAAGTGTGAATGGAAAATACACATTATTAAAACGCACAACAGCTACAACTACAACAAATACAGTAAAAGCTGGAAAAACTTACTACTATAAAGTAAGAGCATATAATGTTATGGATGGTGTAAAAGTATATACAAACTATAGTGAAGTATTGACTTACATCGCACAATAATATGAACGAAGAGGCAATGAAAATGCCTCTTTTTTGTATTATCAAAAAAACAAATAAAATAGTTAAAAAAACAATGATAAAACGTTATGAAAGCGGTTGAGGAAATGATATACTATAAAAAAAAGAAAGGATGATGGACATGAAAAAACTAAAATTGATGTTAGCGGCTTTATTAGCAATGACAACAGTATTACCAAATGTTGCTGTGCCAACAGATATGAAAGCTGCGGCAAACATCACTGATGCTGCATTAAGTGATAATGCAACAGCAGAACCAGAAGCATGGGGAGTAACTCCTAATGCGAACCAATTCAAATACCAAAAAGATGAATTAGCAGCATTCGTTCACTTTGGTATGAACACTTTCACAGGTAGTGAATGGGGTAATGGACGCGAAAATCCAAGTAACTTTAACTTAACAAACCCATTTGATGCTGAAACATTAGTGAAAGCAATTTATGATGCAGGATTTAAAAAAGTAATCGTAACTGCAAAACACCACGATGGATTCTGTATTTGGAGAAGTGCTTACACTGATCACGACTTAGAGGCAACAAACTACTCAGGTGACGTATTAGCTGAAATTTCAGCAGCTTGTACAAAATACAACTTAGATATGGGTCTATACTTATCACCATGGGATGTAAACTCTAAATCATATGGATACTTTAAAGAAGATGGATCTTCATTAATTGGTTCAAATGGATATCCTATCAATGGTATGACTTGGGAACAAGCAGATGAATTAGACTACTTAGACTACAACGAATACTACAACAACCAATTAATCGAAATCTTAAGCAGTGATAAATATGGAAACAATGGACATTTCGTTGAAGTATGGATGGATGGAGCCAAAGGTGGAGGAAGTGCTGTACAATGGTATGACTTCGAAAAATGGTTCGACACAATCCAACAATACGAAGGTGAAGCTGCAGGATTTGACGCAGACAGTATGTTATTTGGGGCAAAAGCATATACAACAGTACGTTGGATTGGAAACGAAAATGGTTTTGCGGCTGATGAAACATGGTCAAAATCAAAAGTAGACTACAGTGCAAAAGAAATGATCGACTACAACGGTTCTCGTATTGCATCTTTAGATAACGGTGGTACTGTAGATTCTAACCATACAGGTGAATATGCAAAAGGTTATGAAGATGGAAACCAATGGACAATTGGAGAATCTGATGCTCGTATTACTTCTGGATGGTTCTGGGG
>JAXJYR010000071.1:0-3149 GCA_036306885.1 Longicatena sp. | reverse complement strand
GTACGAACCTTCAAGTGATCGCCTCTGGTGGTATTAAAGATATCAATCATATTCAAAAATGTTTAGATGCTTCTTGTTATGGAGCGATTACGGGAAAAGCAATGTATGCCAAAACCTTATCTCTACCAGAAGCAATTGCCTTAGCCCAAAAAGATAAACATACCAAACGGATTATTCCATGCTTAGATGTGAAAGATGGAAAAGTAGTAAAGGGGATTAACTTTGTTGGTTTAAAAGAAGTTGGAGATCCAGTCGAACTAGCGAAAACCTATTATGAAGCAGGTGCTGATGAATTAGTATTCTTAGATATTACGGCCACTTATGAAGAACGTGATACGATGGTGAAAGTGGTCAATGATGTTGCGAAAAATATTTTTATTCCTTTTACCGTTGGTGGAGGAATTCGTAGCGTTGAAGATATTCGTAAGATGTTACTAGCTGGTGCTGATAAAGTATCATTAAATTCCGCAGCTGTTAAAAATCCCGATTTAATTGCTCAAGGGGCAAAATTATTTGGAAGTCAATGTATCGTTTTAGCAGTAGATGGAAAAAAACGTGCTGATGGAAGTGGCTGGAACGTTTATGTTGCCGGAGGAAGAGTCGATACTGGTCTTGATTTAATTGAATGGATTCAAAAAGGAGTCGAATTAGGGGCAGGAGAAATCTTACTTACAAGTATGGATGCTGATGGTACCAAAGCGGGATTTGATATTGAAATGCTCCAAGCGGTATCAAGTATTGTGAATGTACCAGTGATTGCCTCAGGAGGATGTGGAAGCTTAGAACATATTAGTGAAGTATTTGAAGCCAAAGCTGCCGATGCAGCCTTAGCCGCAAGTATTTTCCACTATGGAGAAATTAGTGTTCAAGAAGTAAAAGAATACTTAAATGAGAAAGGAATTTCGGTACGCTTATGATAAAAGTAGATTTTGCTAAAGGAAATGGTCTTGTCCCTGTCATTGTCCAAGAAGCAAGTAGTAAAGATGTATTAATGCTTGCCTATATGAATGAAGAAAGTTTAAGACAAACCTTAGATACAGGAATTGCGACTTATTATAGTCGTTCCCGTCAAGGACTATGGGTCAAAGGTGAGACAAGTGGACATTATCAATATGTCAAAGAAATTAAAATTGATTGTGATGAAGACACGATTTTATTAATCGTTGATCAAGTAGGGGCAGCTTGTCATACGGGAGCACATAGTTGTTTCTATCGTGATTTGAAAGGATGATATTATGAAAGAACTAGAAGTATTATTTGAAACAGCCAAAGAACGTAAAGCGAATCCACAACCTGGTTCCTATACAAGTTATTTATTTGAAAAAGGAACTACCAAGATTCTAAAAAAATTATCAGAAGAATGTAGTGAAGTAGTAATTGCAGCTTTGGCTCAAAGTAAAGAAGAAAAAATTGGTGAAATGGCTGACTTATTATATCACTTAGTCGTGTTAATGGCAGACCAAGATATTGATATTAATGAAGTCAATGCGGAATTAGAAAAACGTAGTGCTAAAACCGGTAATTTAAAAGCTGAACGTAAACCAATTGAAAATTTATAAGATAAAATACAGATAAACAGGACAACAGGACGCAAGTCCTGTTTTTTTTAAATCGCTTACATTTTTTGTATATATCATATTAAACTACATAAAAGTACATTGAATTCATAAGTTATTGGCATTATAATCAATATATAATAAGGTAAATTTTACCTTAGAATCTTTTGATACAATTTTAAAAAAAGGAGGAAAAGGCATGAAAAGATTTAAAAAACTCATTTCAATTATTACAGTCATTGCGATGCTTTGTAGTACATTTGTTATGAACTTCAATACGCTACGTGCTGCGGAAGAAGCAAATGAAAGTGAAATTACAAACCTAGCGAAATACTGTGAAGTTGAAATCAGTAGTGGAGAAAAAGGTTATTATTTAACGAATGGTGCAATTAATAACACTTATTGGAAAGGCTTAAGTAAAACGGCATATGCGACTGTTGTATTACCATGGACGGCTACCATTCATGAAATTAAAGTTGTAACTTACTTTAATGATAAAAGTAAATGGTATACCTTTGAAGTTTTTGTAAGTGAAGATAATGCCACTTGGACGAGTGTTGGAAAACAAGAATTAGAGTCAAATCCAGGAAATGTTGGATATACTTTTACATTAGCGCAACCTGTTCAAGCAAAATATGTAAAAGTACAAGGTATCAACACAAATAATGGTGATCGCTTTGATTTAGTTGAAATTGAAGCATATGGTACAATCGAAAATATTGCGAAAAATAAAGCCATTGCGTCTAACTATGCTGGAACGCAAAAAGATGCAGTAGATGGTGATTTAGGTACTTACTGGGATACTGCAAGTACTGCTGATAACACAATTTGGGCTACATTAAATGATGAAACTTATCCATATGCTTTAATTGATTTAGGTGGTATTTATGATTTAGATGCAGTAGATGTAATTCCTTATATTAATTCAGGAAGATATTACAAATATAAAGTATATACAAGTTTAGATGGAACAAACTTTACATTATTAGGTGAAAAAAATAATGAAAATAAATCAATTAAAGGTGATGTATATGTACCATCTGCCGAAACATTTGAAGCTAGATATATTAAAGTAGTAGGAACATATAACAAAGCAAATGGAGCCTTCCACTTAGTTGAAGTAATGGCAAAGGGTACTTTATTAGAAGAAGCGAAAGATGCTCCTGTAACACTTACTTATGAATTTAGTGGTGATCAAGCTGATAAAGCTGGATATGGAGAAGGTACAATTCAAATTACTCCATCAGGATTTGACATGAATGGAAACTATGTTTTATATTGGGCAAATGAAGCTGGAGTACTTGCTGGATATGAACACATCGTATCACTTCCTGCAACTGGTTCAACTGTGACATTTGAAATGGTAGATGGAATTGCGATTCCTTACGGTGCTACAAAATTAGTCGTATTCAAAAGCAATACAAATACAGTTGCATCACCAGATTTAGCAAATGCAATTGCGACATTTGAAATTCCAGAATCAAAACAATTCAAAAATAATAATGTAGAATTTAGTTTTGCCTCTGTAAGTGATGTACACATTAACTTTGAAAGTGTTCACCCATGTCGTCCAACTGAAAAATGGATTGATGC
>JAXJYR010000070.1:0-3081 GCA_036306885.1 Longicatena sp. | reverse complement strand
TAGTTTGTCCACTCACAATATAATAATGATTTGATGATTCATAAAAAGCACCAAAAATTGGAAGCTGTTGGTCAAGGAATAAGCGATTGGTTTCGACAAAGTTTTCATCAAAGTAATCGACTTGATATCCTTGCACACCACGATCACTAATAAAACGCATCCATCCATTATTCGTTTTTGATAAATAAGTATTGATTGGTGAAGCAGTTACCGTATAATCGTGTGCATCTTCATTGTAGCTTGTTGTTTCGCTACATGGCATTAAGCTTGCCTGTAATTCCATCATTTGAAATGATGTACAGCTCATTACAGTTGCTAGTAAGAGCTTTAATAATTTTTTCATTGTAATCATCTCCCTTTGTATATTTTATCATACTTAAATAAGTATAAATATTATTGTTCGTTAAAAACTAACGTCATGTACAAAAAAATGACCATAACGGTCATCTTTTTATCTTCGACTCAAGTAATCTTGTTCATATGTAGTTAAGATATCATCCATTTCTTGATAAGTAGATACTCGACATAAGACATCGCGTAATTTGTGGTTACCTGGTAAGCCTTTGACATACCATCCTGCATGGGTACGCATTTCTTTCATTCCAACCTTCTCACCTTTTAAATCACATAAGCTTTGGGCATGACGTCTTGCCATTGATAATTTTTCAGTGATGGTTGGTTGGTAGTCCATATCTTTTCCTTCGAGAGCTAGTACAACTTCTTTCACTAACCATGGATCCCCTAACACTCCACGTCCAATCATAATCGCATCACATCCAGTTTCTGCCAACATTCTTAGGGCATCTTCTTTCGATGTGATATCTCCATTTCCAATGACTGGAATCGATACAGCCTCTTTTACCATTTTAATATATGACCAATCAGCTTTACCTTCATACATTTGATTGCGAGTACGTCCATGTAGAGCGATAGCAGATACACCAACGGCCTCTAGTTTTTTAGCTAAATCGACGCATACAACATGATCATAATCCCAACCAATACGCATTTTTACGGTAACTGGTTTTTTGACCACTTTCACGATTTCGCCTACCATCTTTGCAGCATAATCAATATCTTTTAAATGATAGCTTCCTGCTTGCGCTTTAATCACTTTATTCACAGGACATCCCATATTGATGTCAATAATATCACACGCTGTTTTTTCATCTAAAAACTTAGCCGCATGAATCATCGTTTCTAAATCATGTCCAAAAATTTGCATCGAACAAGGATGTTCATTTTCTAATACATCGCTCATTGATAAGGTTTTATCATTGTTGTAGTAGATTGCTTTGTCTGACAACATTTCTGTATAAATTAATCCTGCCCCAAATTCTTTGACAATTTGACGAAACGATGGATTTGATATACCTGCCATTGGTGCAATAACTACTTGGTTTTTAATTTCTACATCGCGAATAAACCAACTTTTACTTACCATATTGTGCTAAAAATCCTTCTAATTCTTTCAATTCTTCTTCATTAAAGAAGTAGTGTTCATTACAGAAGTTACATGTGATTTCACAACCATGGTCTTCTTCAATCATGGCTTGTAAATCTTCTTTTGATAATGTAGATAAAGCGCGTTTCATACTTGCACGATCACAATGACAACTGAACGCAATATCTTGCGTTGTTAGAATTTTGACATCGTCAAAGTATGTTTCTAAAATTTGTTCTAATGATTCACTTTCATTAATCATTGTCGACATTTGTTTCATTTTTGACAAGGCTTGTTCAACCTTTACAATATCTTCTTCTTTAGCATCTGGTAGCATTTGAATAATCATTCCTCCAGCTGCTTGAATGGTGTTATCTGGGTTTACTAAAACCCCTAATGACACTGCACTTGGTGTTTGTTCACTTGCAGTAAAGTAATAGGCGAAATCTTCCGCAATTTCTCCACTTTGTAGTGCGACTGTCCCACTCCAGTTTTCTTTCATGTTTAAGTCTTTCACAACCTCTAAATAACCATTGGTTCCAACTGCATGTCCTACCGCAAGCTTTCCTGTATCATTGTATTGAAGCATAATGTGAGGATCACTTACAAACCCTCTTACATGTCCATCATGGTATGCATCGACAAGAATGGTACCGATTGGTCCACCTCCATTGATACGAATCGTTAATTGTTCCTTACTACTTTTTAACATACTTCCCATCATAGAAGCAACACTTAAAGTTCTTCCTAATGCCGCAGCACTGGTTGGCCATAAGTCAAAACGCATTTTAGCTTCTTCAACTAATTGGGTTGATGCACAAATATAAATACGTACACGTTCTTCACATGCTAGTGCTTTTACTAAATAATCTTTCATATAGTTCCTTTCTTTACGCAAAAGAAGGCTTTCGCCTTCTTATTACTTTTTACTTAACTCTTTAATGATATCATCAATGGCAGCCTGTTGTGCTTCACTAATTGGTTCTTCGTCTGATTCTTGCGCTGGTTCTTCCTGCACTTCTTCTACTACTTCTTCTAGCACTAAGACTTCTTCATTTTGTATCTCTGTTTCATCTTTTTTCGGTCCATGGATACTTCCATATTCCATTAAATTCGCAATTTGTTCGCTTGTAATTGTTTCTTCTTCAATTAATGTTTCTGCAATTAATTGTAGTAAGTCTTTGTTTTCTTCAATGATGCGTTTTGCTTCATCATGACAAGCATTAATAATTTTACGAATTTCTTTGTCAATCTCATATGCGATTTCTCCAGAATAGTTACTTCCTGCACTGTAATCACGTCCTAAGAAGACATTACCACTTCCATCGTCATATTGAATTGGACCTAGAGATGACATTCCCCAACTACGTACCATTGCCTTCGCAATTTTAGTTGCTTTTTGAATATCGTTACTTGCTCCTGCTGATACCTCTTCAAACATAATTTCTTCCGCAACACGTCCTCCCATTAAACCAGTAATTTGGCCCATGAAGTCTTTTTTCGTTGGGAATAGTTTTTCTTCTTTTGGTGTCATTAAGTTATATCCACCTGCATCTCCACGTGGAATAATCGTTACTTTTTCTACTTTATCAGCATTTTCTAGTTTTAATCCAATCACAGCATGTCCTGCTTCATGG
>JAXJYR010000069.1:0-2635 GCA_036306885.1 Longicatena sp. | reverse complement strand
GTTTTATCATTATGTATGGCATTTACTTGTTTCACATTACCAGTTGTCCAAGCGAGTGAAGCGAATGTGATTGATGTGACAGAATTTGGAGCCGACCCTAGTGGTAAAAACGACTCTACGCAAGCCTTCGCAGCGGCTTTAGAAGCTGCCAAAAAAGTAGATGGTGCAGTAGAAATCGAATTCCCTTATGGAGAATATCGTTTTGATAAAGACCATGCTACTACTAAAGTAATTCATACTTCTAATACTTCTTCACGTAGTTATCCAGAAAAGAAAATTGCGATGTTAATTGAAGAAGCAAACGATTTAACAGTTGAAGGAAATGGTTCGACATTATTATTCTATGGAGATATGATGGCCATTGCGACAATTGAATCAGAAAATGTTAAATTTCATAATTTTGTCTTAGATTATAAAGATGCCGATACGATTGACGTATCTGTGGTAGGAACTGGATTAGATGCAAACAATAAACCATATGCTGATATTTATGTTCCTGCAGCATACAACTATGAAATTGGTGCTGATCAAAAAACGATTACTTGGCAAGGTGAAATCAGTGCTGAAACAGGTAAACCATATTGGACTTGGAACAACGCAGATTTCTGTGCGTATCTAGTTGTCTACAAAGGATATGATCGTACTGTTATTCGTGCCAATAACAAACAAGCATCAAACCCATTCACAGGAGTGAATAACATTCAACCAGTAAGTGACACTGTTGTACGTTTTACTTATGATGAAGCCTTACCAACAGATATTGTGAATGGAAATATTTATCAATTATCTAACTCAGCATGGCGCCAAACAGCAGGAGCTTTCTTCTATGAAAGCAGTAACTTAAGTGTTGAAAATATCGATGTACACTACTTAAGTGGATTTGGATGGTTAACACAAATGTGTTTCAATGTTGAATTTAAAGAAGTAGACTTCTTACCAAGAGAGGGAAGTGGAAAATATACAACATCAAACGCGGACCAATTACACGTTGCTGGATGTGGAGGATACTTTAAAGTAACAGATTGTAACTTCTCAATGGCTCACGATGACCCAATTAACGTTCATGGTACTTATATGCGTGTGGAAGAAGTAATCGATAACCAAACACTACGTGTAAAATACATTCATGGTCAACAAGGTGGATTTAGTGGCTTCCATGAAAATGATGAAGTTTTATTCTATACTAGAACTTATTTAGAACCAGCTGATGGACAAGTAGAAGACAAACCATTTGTGGTTGCGTCTAGTATTGGTCCTGGACAAATGTATAATGGGGAAAAATTAGATTTAGTGAACGAAATCATTACCTTCAAAGAACCATTACCAGCTGCGACTATTGCGGACTTAAACAAAACGGTAACGAAAAACAATGAGGTACAACCATTATTCGTTGCGGAAAACGTTACATATACACCAGAAGTATTAATCAAAGGAAACCGTATGAAATCAATTCCAACTCGTGGAATCCTTTGTACAACAAGAAAACCAGTTATCATTGAAGAAAACATTTTTGATAACATGGCAATGTCTAGTATTTACTTATCAAATGATGCCGATGATTGGTATGAATCAGGTCCAATTCGTAACCTAACAATTCGTAACAATGAATTCTACATTCGTCCAACAGGACAAAATGTCGTAACATGTGCAGGTGTCTTTATTGAACCAATTACGATTCCAACTTGGGCAATGACAGGTGGAGTAACAAGCAAAAAAGATCCTGACTCATTAGTACATAAAAACATTACGATTGAAGGAAATACCTTCCACATGAGCGATAACAATGTGGTCATCGCCAACAAAGTAGATGGATTAACTATCAAAAACAATAAAGTGATTCATGATGATGATTCATTAGCTGTAAAATTAAATGTGCCTTCTGAAATTAGTTTAGGACAATCTGTCGCAGTAAGTGCAACAGTTACAGAAACGCCATTAAACAAAGATGTCTTCCAATTAAATGAATGTACAAATGTGACAATCGAAGGAAATGAATTCGATAATGGAATGAATTTAAATGTGAGATGTACTAAAATGGATATAACAGATATCACATGCAATGATGATGAATTAGCACTTAGACTCACACCAAACATGAATGCAAGTGTGAATAAAGTTCAATATATCGTATCAGATGAAAATATCGCTAGTATTGATCAAAATGGTATGTTAGTAGGACATAAAGCTGGTGAAGTACAAGTAGTAGCATATGTTGAGAAAAATGGTACGATCATTAGTAGTGAACCAGTGCTTGTAAAAGTAGATCCATTAATTCAACCACCATTCATGTTATGGGCTATGGATGAACATACAACTGAAAAAGGTGCAGAATCTATCATTTGTGCATCAAAACCATCTAAATTTGAAATGTATGATGCCTTAACAAATAAAAAAGTAAAAGATTTATTACCTGCGAGTGATGAATATCAAACGGAAGTATCATATACTGCAAATGAAAATGGAATTTACTATGTAAAAGCGACAACCGAAGCAAATGAAACAGCTATGATTTTAGTTGCGCACTCTGTACCAGAAGCTTATGGTGATGCATCATTAATGTCATCTGATCTTCATATCGAAAATGCCATAGCTGGTAGTATTTCTTCTAAGAAACAATATGCGTTGACAATTGAAC
>JAXJYR010000068.1:0-10251 GCA_036306885.1 Longicatena sp. | reverse complement strand
TGATTACATTTCACGTGAATTTTCTATGGTAAATAATAAACTTGTCACTACAAAACTTACAAACAAACGCACATCGGGGAGTGCAACAGTTTTAGAACCAAAAGCAGGTTCAGAAGAATTTATCATTCAAAGAACGAAAACTCCAATGAAAGGAATCGATCGTTCAAATTGGAGTGCCGAAGCGGATTCTTATCAAAATGCATCTGGTTCTAGTGATGGACCTGCATCTAACTTATTAGATGGAAATGTCGGATCTATTTGGCATACGAGATATAATGATTCTGGTGCGCAAGGAGATATGGCGTTCCCATTTGCTGTAAATATTGACATGAATGAAGAAGTAACATTTAAATCATTCGCATATACACCAAGATCAAATGGTGTGGAAACAAATGGAAACTTAAGTCAATATGCATTATATGCAGCAAACACTGAAATGAATTTAGATTATGCAACAGATGCAAGTGGAGTTCCAACGAATAGTGCATGGACATTAATCTCTTCTGGAACCTTTGTATATGATGATGTCAATCCAATTTATGTTGATTTAGCCCAAGAAACAACTGCGAACCAATTAGTATTCGTAGCATTGAGTGCGAAAAATGGTAAAGCATTTGCGGGTGGAGCTGAATTTGAATTATTTGAAACAACTTCTGCTGAAACTAAAGCCTTGATAGAAGCAGAAAAAACAGCAAGTCATTCATTACCTTCTAGTGAATTCACATTAAAAGATGTGAATGTAACTGATACAACTGCAGTAATTAATAATCAAGAAAAAGTTGGTAAAAAAGTTACTTTTACATTTGAACCACAAACATTTAATGGTGTAACTTATAATGTAAAAGAAAATATTGTAATGTATGAAGGTGATCACTTCATGCGTAAATATTTAGAAATTAGTGTACCAAAGGACCAAGCTTTAAAAGCTGAAATTGACTACATTGATTTAGAATCGTTTGTAATTGATGAAAACTACCAACAATGGAGTATTCCTAGAGGACATGGAAGCTTAGGTGGATATTTCAGTGAATTTATTTCAAACCTAGGTCAACCAATTTATGTTCAAGGTATGTTTATGGGTTGTGAATTCCCAGCAACAAATACAGAAATTGTCAACCATGTAGGATACATGCGTTACTATTCAGGAAAAACTTTTGATCGTTTAGTAAAAGATGAACAAGCTGCAGTCGTTGGTGATGAAGTGGTATATAACACTTGGCAAACTGTGTATGGTGCTGCCAGAAGTATCGAACAAGATGTCATCCAAGCGGACTTCTTTGATTACATTTACTCTATCGCAACACCATCTGAATTCCGTATTCAATACAACTCATGGTTTGATAACATGATGTTTATTGATGATCAAAATATCCTAGAAACATTTATTGAGTTTGATCGTGAATTAAGTAAAGCAGAAGTACGTCCACTTGATTCTTATGTCATTGATGATGGATGGACTAACTATAACCAAAGTGTACCAACTGATGCGACTAAGATTAGACGTTCAGGAAAAACAGTAAATAAATCTGGTTTCTGGGAATTCAACGAAAAATTCCCTGATGAATTATATCCTTCTAGTACATTAGCAAATAAATTTGGAAGTAACTTTGGTCTATGGGTAGGGCCACGTGGTGGATATAACTACTATGGAGAACTTGCAAACATTATGACTGCAGCTGGAACAGGTTCTAAAGCTGGTGGTGCAATTGATGTTGCGGATAGAACTTATGTGAAAAACTTTGCGGAAATGGCATGCGATTGGCAAGATCGTTTCCATGTAAACTACTGGAAATGGGATGGATTTGCGAACCAAAGTCAATTTAATGAATTTGCAGCTACTGATGCAATTCCTGCCTATTCAGAAACAAACCGTCATATGACAGGTGGATTTGAAAGAATGTACCATGTAAGTGATTTATGGGAAGCTTGGATTGACTTATTTGATGTTGTACGTCAAAATGCCAAAGTAAATAACCTATACCGCTTCTGGATTTCATTAACATGTTATGTAATGCCATCACCATGGTTCTTACAATGGGCAAACTCTGTATGGATTCAATGTTCAGCTGACCAAGCAGATGCAGGTCCTTCTACAAGTAAAATGGATAAACAAATGACATACCGTGATGGTGTATATTATGAATTCTTAAGACAACGTGAATTCCAATTCCCAGCGAAAAACATTTATAACCATGACCCAATTTATGGTGTTGAAGGAACAGGAATGAACATCAACTCTGCAACAACAGAACAATTCCAAAACTACTTATACATGCAATCAACACGTGGAACAATGTTCTGGGAATTATACTTCTCTGATTCTATTATGACAGATGAAAAATATGCAGTAACTGCAGAATTCTTAGAATGGGCTGAAAAGAACCAAGACATCCTTTCTCAATCAAAAATGTTTGGTGGAGATCCAACTGGTAGTGTAAACGCAACATATGGATATGCTTGTTTCAATGAAACAGATGGTATCATGTCATTAAGAAACCCTGATAGTGTTGCCCAAGATATTACATTTACATATGATCGTAACATCGGTGTAAAAGAAAATACTAATGGAAAATATCACATTGAACACCAATACCGTTACAGTGGAACAGCAGCAGAAAAAACTGGTGAATTCGTATATGGTGAAACTTATACTATCACATTACAACCAGATGAAGTACGTATTTTCGCAATTTCTGAAAATGGTGATACTACTGCACCTGTAATCGAAAGAGCATATACAGATGGAGCAAATACCATCACAGTGAAATTTAATGAAAAAGTAACTGGTTCTTCATTTGTCGTAAATGGAGTTCCTGTTAGTGTGAACGTAAATGATGATGATGTATCATTTACAATTAAACGTCAAAATCCAATTCCAGAAGGAACTGTAGTTGTGGAAGCAAAAGATATCAAAGATATCGCTGGAAATGCGTGTGTAGATAATGTAGCTACAATGATTCAAACGGCTAATAAACAAATCGTTGCGACAACAACAGAAAACTTAACTGGAAGCAAAGTAATTGAAGAAGCTGCAAACAGTGTGCAAACCGATATGGGATTCAGTGTGAATGCAGATGTGAAAACAACTTCTACTGGTGCTTTAGTCGCACAAGAAGGTGCTTATGAATTAGGTATCAACGCTGAAGGATATGCATACTTTAGCGTGAATGGTACAACTGCAACTGCTACGATTAAAGTAAATGATGGTGCAGAACACTGTTTAACAGGTGTTTTAGAAAACAATGGTATGGTTAAAATCTATGTGGATAAAAACATTGATGGTGCAAAATACAGTGCATCTAACCAATACTTTGTAACACCAACAGCGGATATCGTTACTGGAAATGCAAGCTTTAGCGGAGATATCGCAGTATCAGTATTCGATAAAGCATTAGGTTATGATGATATTGCAGCAGATGGTGAAGAAGTTGTTGTTCGTGAACCATTGAACCCATCTTCATTCACAATTGATGTAACAAGCATTGATATGGTATATAACCCATATGATCCAGAAGCAAATCCAGGTTTAATTTTCGATGAAAGCAATACAACATATTGGACAAGTGCCGAACAAACAAAAGGTATTGATTCATCTACTAACATGGTAATCAACTTAAATGGTACATATAAGCTAAATCGTATTGACTACATGCAACGTTATGATTCAAAAGAATTATACAAATGTACAGGAAACTTATATGACATCGTTGTGGAAGTTTCAATGGATGGAACACAATGGCAACAAGTAGCTGCGAAACCAACAGTAGATGGTATCACTGAAGTTAACTTTACAGAAACAGAAGCTAAATATGTACGTATTTGGGGTAATGATTCTTACTTCTGGAAAGCAGGAGCTCAAGAATATATGACAGTAGCTGGATTGAAACTATACGGAGAATTATTAGATGCTGGTGGAGATGATAGTGAAGATGTTGTAACTAACTTAGCTTACAAGAAAACAAACTTAACAGCTAGATATGCTGATGGTTCTTCAATGAGTGCTGTAAATACACAAAGACCATTATCAATGGTAGTTGATGGAATTAAAACAACATCAGATAACTATGCAGATATGGGTTCTGACAGCGACCAAGCTGGTGTAACTTCTGCATACTTCCAAGTAGATTTAGAAGATGTATATGCGATTTCGGATGTGGCATTATATCGTTACTGGAAAGATGGAAGATCTTACACAAACTCTGTTATCGCGATTTCTAAAACAGAAGACTTCTCAGATGCATATGTAGTATATAACTCAGATGTTAACAATATCCATGGCTTTGGAGCTGGAACTGATGCAGCATACGAAGAAACATCTGCAGGTAAATCTTGGTCATTTGATGAAACATTAGGACGTTATGTACGAGTATATATGTCAGGGTCAACATCTGGAAACACAATGCACATTGTTGAATTAGAAGTATATGGAAAAGAATACAATGAAACATTAGATTTAAGTGCATTAGAAGCGAAGATTAGTGAAGCATTAGCAATTAGTGCAGATGGATACACTACAGAATCTTATGCAAACCTACAAAAAGCAATCGAAAATGCAGAATTAGCACTTGGAAACGTAGAATCTAATGATGAAGTTATGCTTGTAGTAGCAAGCTTACAAGCTGCAATCGATGCATTAGAAATTGCACCAGAAGAAACAGTGAATGTAACAGCAACTGTAGTAGATTACAAAACAATTCAATTGACATGGAATGAAATTGCAGATGCAACAGCTTATGTGGTAGAACGCTTAAGCAATGATGAATGGATCGTGGTTGGAGAAACAAATGAACCATCATATCTTGCAACAGGTGTAAAAACTGGTAAAGAATATACTTACCGTGTCAAAGCAATCTATGAACAATCAGAAGGTGCATATAGTGAAGAAGTAAGTGCGACTCCAATGTTAAGTGGAGAAGTTGAATTAAGTATTGCGATGAATGGTACAACGAAATTTGATTTAACATGGACTGCGGTAGAAGGTGCAACTCGTTACATTGTATATCGTAAATCTGCAGATAGTGAATGGAAGAAAATCTTAACATTAGCAAAAGATGCAAGATCATACACATCTAAAGATATGCAACCTAATACTTACCAATACCAAGTCAAAGCAGCTCGTTACGATAGTAGTGAACGTGTAATGACAAATGGTTCTAATGTGGTAGAAGGAATTGTCTTAGCACAAGATGTGACTCCTACAAATGTGAAAGTAGAAAATGTGGATGGAACAATTACTTTAACATGGGATAAAGTAGCAGGTATGACACACTATGAAATTTATCGTAGTAAAGATGGTGGAGCATACCGTCATGTGAAAACAACTAACGCCACAACACTAACTAACACTACATTAAAAGCTGGAAGTACATATAGTTACAAAATTAAAGCATATGCAGTTGTGAATGGTGAAAAAGTATACGGAGCAGAAGTAGAAACTACTATTACAATTGAATAATAGTTAGGTATCAAATTAGATAAATAATGGTTGCATAACAATAATAAAAGTAACATCTACACTCTTTTATCAAAAAGAAAAGTAGATGTTACTTTTTTATAATACTAAAAAAATCATCCTTGTTTGAAAAAGCTTTCTTACAATGTGATGTCATGATATAATTAACTAAAGATAAATTTTGTCTGAAAGGGGAATAAGTATGAAAGACAGTTTTAAGAAGCTATTGGTTTCAGTTTTAGCTGTAAGTTTAGCATGTGTTAATCTATCATTACATGTTTTTGCTGCTACAAATGAAACAAACGTAAGTATCAATTCAAATACATTGCGAATTGAAAATGAGTTTATTGCGCGTGAATTTCAAATTAATGATGGTGTAGTTCGTACATCGGTAATTGAAAATAAGATTGCGCAGACACAAATTGAGCCACAAGAAGGTTCACAAGATTTTGCGATTAGTGTAATAAAGCCAGAAGTGGAAGCAGAATTTGTTCCACCAACACAAAAGCTAGATCGCTCAGGATGGACTGCAAGCTTACGAAATTCGGCAGGGACACAATTTTCAGCGACACATGTAGCTAGTTTATTTGATGGTGATTTAAATACACATCCAGATGATAATAAAAAAAGTGGGCATCCATTTTATGTGGATATTGATTTAGGAAGTGTACAAACGGTACGTTCAATGTCAATCAACAAACGTCCTGGGTATAAAGATTCTCGTTATGGTACGAATGGTACAATGGGAGGATTCGAATTATATGTAAGTGATGATGGAGTAAACTACATACCTGCGGGTAAAGGGGAATTCACACAAGCTGCATATAATTTACATACAGTGGGAAGTTTATATAATGTTGGTGATACAGTATATGCTAACTTTAATCAAGAATATGCAACTCGTTATGTAAGAATTGTCCAAACATCAGTTGCGATGGGAACAGCACAAGAATTTACAACTTCAGAAATTAATTTATTCTCTGATGAATATAGTGGACCAAATTGGAATATTTATGATAATAGAGCTGTTTTATCAACTGAATTAACATTTGAAAATGCAGAAGTAAAAGCCATTGAAAATGGTAAACAATTAATTGTACATTATGCTCCATATACAATGAATAACGTTGTTTGGGATATTGATCAAGTATTTGTATTAGAAAATGACAATCAATATATGCATTCATTTGTTGAAATTAGTGTAGATAATAAAGATTTAGCACAAATTGATTATATTGATACAAATTCTTTTGTTTTGGCAGAAGATATGGAAGGATTATGGTCAATTCCACCAGTTGATTCTTTATATAGTATGCATATAGGGAAATACGAAATGAGTTTAGGTCAACCAATTTATGCGAATGGATTCTATATGGGTTCAGAATTTCCAATGGCAGAAACTGATATTGTGAATAATATAACACAAATGCGTTATTATTCAGGAAAAACATTTACTAGAATGGAAGCAGATAATTTACTTACTACTGATGGTAAATTTGTAAGCTGGCAAAATGTGATTGGTAGTGCAGCACAAGTAGATACAGCAGTTGTACAAACAGATTTCTTTGCTTATATTGAAGACATCGCAACCCCAACTGAATTTAGAAAGCAATATAACTCATGGTATGACAACATGATGAATATTACTGATGAAAGTATTGCGAAGTCATTCTTAGGAACAGAAAGCTATTTGAGTGCAAATGGCATTGAACCACTTGATTCTTATGTAGTAGATGACGGATACAACAACTATTATTCAAAAATTGATGATACGATATATGTTGGACCTGAAGCAGGTGCTGGAAGTGTTGAGCCAAACCGTACTGGATTCTGGGAATTCAACCATAAATTCCCGAATGAATTATATACATCTAGTGCATTAGTGCAAAAGTTACAATCTACATTTGGATTATGGCTTGGGCCTCGTGGAGGTTATAATTATAACAATAAATTTGGGCAATATCTAGAAGCTATGGGAACAGCTTATTATAGTTCAAACTCATCAGATATTTGTGTGGCTAGTACAAGATACATTGAAAATCTAAAAACATGGTTTGCAGATTACCAAAAACGTTTTGATATTGATTATTGGAAACTTGATGGTTTTTCAAGAAAGGCTTGTACAAATGCTGAACATGATCACATGGTAGGTGGACCAAATAATGCATATTATACATCTGATTTATGGGAAAAATGGATCGATTTATTTGAATATGCTCGTGCTTCACGTGCGGAAGAAGGTAAAGGATTATTTATTAATGCAACAAGTTATTTAAACTTAAGTCCATGGTTATTACAATGGGTAAATGTTGTTTATATTCAAAATAGTGCTGATACTGGACAATTAGGAAGTGGAGATCGTCACGAACAAAAAATTTATTATCGTGATCAAGCTTACTACAACATTTGTAAAGAAAACCAACATCAATTCCCATTAAAAAATATTTATAACCATGATCCAATTTATGGAGTATCTGACAATAGTAGCGCGACAACAGCAACATTCCGTGAATTTATGTTTGCCAATGCGATGCGTGGTACAGCATTCTGGGAATTATATTTCTCTCCATCTATCATGGATGCTGATAAATGGATGGTAACAGCAGATGCACTATCATGGGCAGAAGAAAACCACGAAATACTAAAAAATGCCAAATTATTTGGAACATCGCCAAATAAAGCAAATATATATGGATATTCTTGTTGGACAGATGAAGAAGGTATTATTTCAATTACCAACCCTAAAGCAGAAGCAGTCGAATATTCGATTGTCTTAAATGAAGCAATTGGAGTAACTTCAGCAATTCAAAATTTAACAGGTATTCAAATTGAACCATATGAAACAGGTACATTACCTCAAACTGCTTCATATGGAGATACTTTAACTGTTTCATTACAGCCACATGAAACTAAAATTTATCAATATGGTAAAAAAGATAATGTAGCACCTGCTATCGTCTCAGCTAAAACAACAAGTGAAAATGAAATTACCATTAAGTTTAATGAACGTATTCAAGGTGGAGAATTTATTGTAAATGGTAAGGTAGTAGAAGCAAACCTTCAAGCTGATTATCGTACTGTTGTCTTGAAAATTGATATGGAAGTTGAAAACCATGTTACAATGAAAAATGTAATGGACTTCAATGGAAATACAATTAATAATGAATGTAATGTAACTTATCATAAAGATGATATGATTACATTTGTTTCGACTGCAAATGAATTAAAAGATGCAAATACATTGAACGAAGCATATGATTCCTTAGAAGATATTTGTTGGATTACTGATGTGCAACAAAATTATGAAATTAATACAGATAAAAAACTAACTGGTACGACTGATTTTAGTATTGTAGTTGATGTAAAAACAACTGCAGCTTCTACAGAATTATTTAATTCTAACGATGAAGTTGTTTTAGCAATTGATGAAGAAGGATTTGTAACATTTAAAGTTGGTTCACAAACACTTTCTTCAAAAGATGAAGTGATAACTGTAGTGGAAAAAGCACATGGTACGATTAATACAGATGAATATGTTCCAACTAGCACAAAGACAACGATTCAAGGTATGGTAAATGATGGAATAGCGCATTCAATTGTAGCAGTACGTGAAGCAAATGGTGTATTAAAACTATATGTAGATGGTACATTAAGTTCTTCATTGTATAACGAAGAAGTGAAAAATGAAAATCTACAAGGTGGTATTATGACTATCGCTGATGATGAATTCAGTGGTGATTTAGGAAATATTCAAGTATTAAATCGTGCTTTCATGTATAATGAAGTTCCAGGTAAAATTACAAGTGAATCAGAACTAGTTTACTCAGATCGTAAAGGTTGGTCTGGAAGTGCTTGTTCTGAAGCAAATAGTGAGAAAAATGGAGACCTTGGTGTATCAGCTGCTTTAGATGGAAACGCAAATACGCGTTGGCACTCAGCATATAATATTAATGGAAATGATAATTGTACAGAAGAACACTGGGTTAAATTTGATTTTAACCGTGCTGAAACATTTAATACGATTTACTACCTATGTCGTGGAGGATCAAATGGAGATATTCATGCATATCAATTTGATTTATATGATGAAAATGGAGAAATCTTCAAAACAATTACAGGAGAATTTGAAATTGGTAAAACGGAAAACTATGTAACATTAGATCAAAGTTATACAGCATATTCAATTAAATTAACGGCACTTTCTACACAAAATGGAAATAACTTTGCAGCAGTTGGAGAATTTAACGTAGCAAATCCTGACCCATATGTAGAAGGAGAAGATTTAGAAACTACCAAAGCTACTTTATTAGCGCTAGTACAAGATATGAATGAAGCTTTATATACAAAAGCATCATTTGCTGGATTAAAAGCAGTTATTAATAAAGTAGAAAACTTAACCATTGCATCTTCACTTTCAGTTGCATCTTTAGAAGCTGAATTAGAAGCTGCAATTGCAAAACTAGTGTTATTACCAACAACTGTTGATAATTTAGTAGCTGAAGTAGTAGATTACAAAACAATTCAATTATCATGGAATGAAATTGCAGATGCAACATCTTATGTAGTAGAACGCTTAAGCAATGATGAATGGATTGTGGTTGGAGAAACAAATGAACCATCATATCTTGCGACTGGTGTAAAAACTGGTAAAGAATATACTTACCGTGTTAAAGCAATCTATGAACAATCTGAAAGTGCATATAGTGAAGAAGTAAGTGCAACTCCAATGTTAAGTGGAGAAGTTGAATTAAGTATTGCGATGAATGGTACAACGAAATTTGATTTAACATGGACTGCGG
>JAXJYR010000067.1:0-2529 GCA_036306885.1 Longicatena sp. | reverse complement strand
GGATTACCACGCTTAGATGGATATATGGATGAAGCGAAAATAAGTGCATATCGTCAACAGTTTTACGCTAGCTATCCACAATTTAAAAATAAAAAAATCGTGATGTTTGCGCCTACCTATCGTGGGGCAACGCAGGATAAAGCGTACTATCCATTTGATAAAATCGATATGGATGCTTTATACGAAACACTTCAAGATGAATATATCTTTATGTTTAAAATGCATCCATTTATTCAACAAAAGGTTGAGATTCCAACGGAATATCAAGATAAAATTGTCGATTTTTCGCAAGGATTTGATATTAACGAACTATTCTATGTCACAGAAGTGTTAATTACGGACTTCTCAAGTAATCTTTATGAATTCGCATTACATCGTAAGCCAATGATATTCTATGCCTTTGATAAA
The DNA here is from genome assembly GCA_036306885.1 of Longicatena sp. GTDB lineage: Bacteria > Bacillota_I > Bacilli_A > Erysipelotrichales > Erysipelotrichaceae > JAXJYR01. The sequence goes on along the minus strand of JAXJYR010000067.1, from coordinate 2,121 downwards.
GATTATTACCAATTAACACGTGGTGTACACCGCACCTTAGATGACGCACCAGGAAATGTATGTGAAACCTTTGAAGAAGTATTAGATGTATTAAAACATCATAGCTTTGATTTACAAAAATTAGAAACATTTATTAAAGACTCATTCCCACAAGAAAGTGGAAATGCAAGTGATCGTTTAATTGATGAAGTTATTTTAAGAAAGGAGAAAAAACTATGACACAGGCAATTGCGACGATAATCGTGACATGTGTCGAGAATAAATGGATGAGACAAACCTTTGAATCTCTCGAACCATGTCGTAATGTAGATGTTATCGTTTTAAGTAAAGTTGATTTAGAAATTCCTGAATTTGTAAAAAAAGTGATCAAAACCTCATGTTTTGCGACAACATACAATGAATTATTAGAAACGATTGAAACACCATATACTTTATTCATGCATGAGGGAGATGCGATTTCAACGCAATTTGTAGAACAATGTGCATATGTTCTAGAAGGTGTTACATCTTTACGTCCTAGTATTAAAAAATGGAAACATAAATACTATAAACTAAGACCTAGTGAAAGAGATGTCAAAGATGCACCATTTATTGCCCCTAAAAGCTACTGTATTTCACCGCTATTAAATAAAGCGAAGAAACAACACAACCTTTCAAGTAACTATATTCAAGGAGTATATGGAATTGATATTACAAACGATGATTTTGCCCTACATACTTCGCTTGCAGGTACTTTAATTCGTACTCATATTCTAAAACAATATCGCTTTAATCCTGATATTTATTTTGAATATGAGATGGATGTGCTATTAAGAATGTTAATGGATTATTCATACTACATTGTCACAAATGAGGCAGAATTCCATTATTTTGATCCACGTGAAAATGATGCTTTATTCCATATTCCAGCTCATTACCCACAATGGTATCACGATTCAATTAAAAATTACTTATTACCATTAATTAAAGACTATATTGATAAACCAAAGACTAATATTTTCTTACAAAACTATATTGTCTATTATTTGATGTGTCGTTTATTGACAAACTTAGATAACCGTAATAAGAAACAAATTAATGATGAAAATAGAGATGAATATTTATCTTTAATTCAACAAATTTTATCTTATGTTTCAGATTCGGTTTTATTAAATGAAGTAAATCTGTCATATCAAACATCGAATCCAGAATTAAAACTATTATTATTACGTCTAAAAAATTTAAATCAACCAATTCAATATGATTATATTGAAGAAGTAAATGATAAAAATGAAACTGATTTAGTTATGAAATATAACGATGTACCTATTTCTAACTTAGGAAAACATCGTTTTGTGATTAACGTAATGAACTATATTGATGGAAGAATTGAATTAGATGGTTCATTAATTTCCATTTTCCAATATGGTGGAATTGACTACTATGCGAAATTTGAAGATGAATATGTGAAAGTAGAAGATACTGATGCCTATTCCTTAACAAAATACTTTGGAGTTCCAGCTTACCGACGTTTAACATATCATTTATCATTCCCATTAAAAGATAAAGATATACAACGTATTTCATTCTATGTGAAATATCAAGGTAAGATGTATCCAATGAAAATGGACTTTGGAAACCACTGGGCAAAATTATCAAAATCACCACGTTATTCTTACTGGAAGTTTAATAAATATTTTGCTCACCATGGAGATAATGCGATTGTGATTCGTAAAGCGAACTTCTTTAACATCTTTAAACGTGAAATTCAATTCCAATTAAACTTAATTAAAATTGATAAAAAAGAAAGCTTCAAGGCGTTACGCTTCCGTTGGTTATATTGGCTTACAAGACCATACTTTAAAAACAAAAAAATATGGTTAATGCTAGATAAACTATATAAAGGTGGAGACTCTGCAGAGTACTTATATCGTTATAGTGCCAAACTAAACGATGGTGTAACTCGTTATTATTTAATTAATGAAAATACCAAAGAGTATGCAGAACTTAAAAAAGATGGTTATAAACCATTAAAAAATGGTTCACTAATGCATAAGCTTGTCTTCTTAAATGCAGACCTAATCTTAATTACAAACTCACATTTATTCCCATTCAATGGTTATACCAAAGCAACTTCAAAAT
>JAXJYR010000066.1:0-3271 GCA_036306885.1 Longicatena sp. | reverse complement strand
TTTAATTTATCTAAACGCCATTTTTCATTGGAATCTACTAATGTAATGGCACATCCTGATTCGTTTTTACGAGCACTTCTTCCAAGCCGATGAATATAAGCTTCACTTTGGGCAGGTACATCATAGTTCACAATCAAATCAACTTTTTCTACATCAATCCCACGACTTGCGACATCCGTTGCGACTAATACACGTAATTTACCACGTTTAAAGTCTTCCATGTTTTCAACACGATCTTCTTGAACCATTCCTCCATGAATCATATCGACAAGAATTCCTTGTTCATCTAAATAAGCAGCTATTTGTTCAACCCCTTCTTGGGTACGGGCAAACACCATACAAGCTTCGCTTTGTTTCTGACATAACAACTTTAATAAGAAAACTGGTTTATTTTCATTCTCGACATCATAACCATAATGTTCCATAGTCTTCTTCACAGCACTTGCGCTAGATAAACGAATCGTTTGTGGTTCATTCATATACGTATCTGCAAAAGACATAATGTGTTCTTGTAGGGTTGCGCTAAATAGTGAAATATTACATTTGGGGATATAAGTCATAATTTGTTTTAATGTTTCTAATAGTCCTAGCTTTAACATTTCATCGGCTTCATCTATTACCAAATGTCTTATCTTAGATAAATCAATGGTACCATTTTTTAAATGTTCTAAGATTCTGCCTGGTGTACCTACTACAATATGTACTCGTTGTTTTAGCGCTTCTTTTTGAAATTGATAACTACTTTTACCATATACGGAAATACTTCTTAATCTTTTATAGGCCCCAATATTTTCGCAATCTTCTTGAACTTGAATCGCTAGTTCACGAGTTGGTGTTAAAATTAATGATTGGACACAATTTTCTTCTAATATACAGTGTTCCACAATGGGAATCACAAAGGCTGCTGTTTTACCACTACCAGTTTCTGCTTGGGCAAGAACATCGCAATCCTTTAATAAATAGGGTATCACTTGTTCTTGAATTGGTGTCATTTCTTCATAATGAAGCTTTTGAATCGCATCTAATACATTTTGACTAATATTTAATAATGAAAATTGCATTTAATCCTCCATCAGCTTACGATAAGCTTTTTTTCGTACAATTAAGTAACAACATAAGTGAATTGCAATCGTTAAAATCCAACTAATTGGATACGAGATATATAATGTTTCAATACTACGATACCATTGAAAGAAGGTCATAATCCATACAATACGGAAGGCACATGCTCCAATCACAGATACAATCATTGGCATAAAGGAATAACCAATTCCACGAACTGCGGCTGCACAAACATCCATAATTCCACAGAATGCATAACAAATACCAACGATTGATAAGCGTTTTAATCCTAATTCAACTACTATTGGATCAGGGGAATAAATTCCTAGTAATAAATCACCTAATAGATAAGCACCTACACCCATCACAACTCCAATCGTCGTTACAATCACCAAACAATAAATAAAGGTTTTAGTGATACGTTTTGGTTTTTTAGCCCCATAGTTTTGAGCCGTAAAACTTAATGTTGTTTGATGCATAGAGTTGGTTGAAGTAAAGATAAATCCTTCGATATTACTTGCGGCAGTGTTTGCGGCCATCATTGTTGGACCAAATGAGTTAATCGAAGATTGAATTAAAACATTAGATAAAGAAAAGACAATCGATTGTAGCCCTGCTGGAAACCCTACTTTTAACATTTCTTTGAGACAATCCCAATGAAGGTGACTATCTTTCCATGTAAAGTGTAAGAAATCTTCAGATGTCTTTAATGACTTCATGACAAACCAAGCTGACATGGCTTGCGATGAAATGGTTGCCAATGCTACCCCTGCCACATCCATATGAAATAAAATAACAAAGATAAGATTTAACACCACATTTACTATTCCTGATACCAACAAGAAGTATAAAGGTCGTTTAGTATCTCCTACGGAACGTAATAATGCTGCACCGTAGTTATAAAGCATAAAAAACGGCATACCACAAAAATAAATACGTAAATAAAGTATTGATAAATCAATCACATCTTTTGGTGTATCCATCCATTTTAGCATCTGCGGACTTAAAAATAGTCCAATTGTCATGACAAAGACACCACAAACTAAAGCTGTGACCATTGCGGTTTGAACCGCTTGTTGCGATTTAGCATAATTATGTGCCCCAATACAATGCCCTAATACGACACTAGCACCAATTGAGATTCCAATAAAGAAGTTCGTTAATAAATTTACCAATGCTGTTGTCGAACCTACCGCAGCCATTGAGTTCGCCCCTGCAAAACGTCCTACCACAATAATATCAGCCGCATGAAATAATAATTGTAAAATACCTGACGCAATCAAAGGTAAAGAAAAGAAAATTAATTTTGAAAATAATGAACCGTGTGTCATGTCCATTGAATGTTTTACCATAATATCACCTGATTTCCGCCTTATATTCTAACACTTTTTAAAACAAAATCATATGATAATTCTATATTTACCACTAACAATAAAAGAATAATTCATTGAGTCAAGATGATGTTATTGAAAAATCAGTGAAATAATGGGTTTTTTATATTGAAAAATCAGTAAAATAGACATAAAACAATATTGAAAAATCAGTTGAAGTGATAAATATGCTATTTCGTAAGATTGAATCTATTATTGAGGAACACTTAAAATCATTATCAAATAAAATACTGCTTATCGATGGTGCTCAACAAATTGGGTTAATCAGCAGATTTCAAAAGTGTATATATAATTATTTTTATATAAATATTTTTTATAGCCAAACTATATATGAATGATTCAGGTATATTAACAAGTATTTTATACAAGAATAATATCCGACCTATCTTAGATGACAACAAAAGCATAAATCTAGGTTCTGTATATGAAACCGTTATAGCAAATGAACTTATGGCACATGGACATCGTTTATTCTACTATGATAATCGAAATAAAGGTGAAGTTGACTTTTTGATTGATGATGATGAAAACTTATCTATCATACCTTTAGAAATAAAATCAGGTAAAGATTATCAAATTCATAGTGCTCTTTCAAATATGATGAAAACAAAGGATTATGGAATTCATAACGCTTTTGTATTATCGAATGCTAGAGAAATTGAAATCAAAAATAATATCACTTATCTTCCTATCTATTTCATTTTGTTTATCTGTTTTTTAAGCTTTATTTTCATTTCAAACCATAAAACATTCGATACTAATAGAGTAGAGGGAAAATAATTCCCCCTCTCATTGCACCGTACGTACGGTTCTCGTAT
>JAXJYR010000065.1:0-10562 GCA_036306885.1 Longicatena sp. | reverse complement strand
GGGACAATTAAAGCTCCTGCGATTGATTTAAATACTCCTGTTTTAGCTACCTATGATGCAGCGACAATGGAGGTTACACCAGCTTTATACAGCGGTACAGCATATCAAAAAAATATGTTAATGCTAGGGCATAATTACCAAAGTTGTTTTGGGAAATTAGCAAACATCAAACTTGGCGATGAGCTTTTATTTATAGATAATCACAAAAATGAATTTTATTACGAAGTAATTGATTATCTTATTGTGAATGAAAATGAATTTGATAAAATTTTATCGGAAGAAGAACCTTGGGACTTTACGATGTTTACATGTACATGGAGTGGCTATGAACGTGTTGTTATTCGTTGTAAATTGATAAAAGATGTTCCTGCAATGATGAAATAATAAAAGAGTTTTACTGCAGATTTTACTGCAATAAAACTCTTTTTTTTAGATTGTACGTAATTCATTTCGATACATTTTAAAAACAGATACGATTTTATTCCAAGTCGCAATACCGACAATTCCATCTGGAGCTAAATCATAAGCATTTTGAAAATCAATAACAGATTGAGTTGTACGATTACCAAAGACAGAATCAAGGGTAGGAGGCGTAATCCGTGGATCATTTTCACTGATGACAATTAAAAAATATTGAAGTTGTTGTACCAGTATGCCCCGAATACCATTTTTTAATGTACGATTTACCCATAAGCCAGTAAAATAGCCTTCTAATCGACCTAAGGAATTTAATTGTGCTAAATTACGGACGGCAACATATCGTCTTGATAATTCAGCCCATGTTTGTCTACCAACGATTCCATCACTGGTTAAGTCAAATATTTCTTGAAAGGCTGTTACCGCCTCTTGTGTTACGGAGTTAAAAACGCCATCAGGAGGATAAATTAAAGGAATAGAGGGAAAATTTACTGCTACTCCATTTAATAGCTCTTGGACAATAAAGACCCCTTCGCCAACACTTCCTAATTGTAAAGTACCAGGAAAGGATGGCATGATTTCTTGCACATTAGAAGTAAATTGAAACTGTAGGATGTCACCATAATAATATTTAAGAATTGCTTGAGCGTTGTAGCCTCGCTGTGCTAAATCAAGTGTTCCCCACTGTTTCATACCAGGACATGAGGCAATGCGTCCATCGCAATATTCACTATAATATGGCTCACGATAGAATGGAAACTGTAAATAACTACCGATTAGCTCTTCGACAATTACAGCGACGGATTCATAAATATTACGTTGGTATACAAAAGCTTGATCAAAGGCAGTAGAGTTTGTAATATCAAAATCATAGCCTTGGTTTGGATACCACTGTGTATAAATACGATTTAATACAAGTGACATTTGCGCATAAATATTCGCCTTTAATGCTTCGATGGGCCAAGTAGGAAAGATTTCACTAGAAGCTACGTTCTTACAATAATCAATAAAAGAGACCCTAACATTTTGGGCATTAGAAGAAGGGGAACCTAGGTGTACTACAATACTTTGTGGAATAATAATTGATTCAAGCATCGTCTTCCACCATCACAATCTCTAATGTAGAATTAATATCTTCAAATACTCTGATATCATTACGGGTTTCACTTTGAAATCCCTTCTTTACGATTTCAATATCATAGGAAATATAAGGTTCAGGATAAAAAGGGTCAAAAGAATATTCCTTTGATTTCGTATCTAAAATGAATAAAGTAGCCGTATTTGCTTGTGATAATTGTCTAGAAACTAAATTTTGATTTTGATAAATTGAAATTTCTGCATCTTCAATACGATTGGTATGAATATCAAATACTTCAATATATAAAGATGATGTTGGCATAATCCACCTCCTATTTAGCTTATGAAGATATCATCATGAGGTGCATATTGACAGAATAAAAGAAAAAGAGTAAAATACATAGCGTGCTATGTATTTGGATGGAGGGATATACTTGATTGGTTATTTAATAAAAAAGATATATTTGCATAGTCAATGTGAGTTAAATCAACAATTTGCCAAATTTGATTTAACAGCATCACAAACATTTGTGATGATTCATTTATTTCAACATCATGCCAAAGGAATATTATTGAATCAAAAAGATTTAGAAATAGCCTTTCATTTAAGTAATCCAACCATTACAGGTATTTTACAAAGATTAGAAGCGAAAGGGTTAATCGAACGTAAAATAGGAGAGAAGGATGCTAGAGTGAAATATATTTCACTAACAGAAAAAGCTCATCTTTTAAATGAAGAATTAAAACACGTTTTTTCTCAGCATGAAATCAAACTGATACAAGATTTAACCACAGAAGAAGCTCAGCTTTTAAAACAGCTTCTACAGCGATTACTACAGCAATGGGAAAGAGAGGGTGATGACATTGTTTAAAGTAATATTAAGAGAGGTAAAGGAATATAAGACTGCTAGTATTTTAACCCCACTATTTATGGTTGGGGAGGTTTTACTAGAGATTATGTTACCATTCCTAATGAGTTTCATTATTGATGAAGGAGTAAGTAAAGGTGATATGAATGCCGTCTTTACTTATGGAGCGTGGATGCTTGTTTGTGCATTTGCATCACTTGCATGTGGAGCAATTGCAGGGAAACTAGCAGCCAAAGCATCTGCAGGATTTGCGAAGAATGTACGTAAATCACTATTTGATAAAATTCAAGACTTTTCATTTCGTAACATTGACCATTTTTCAACATCATCATTAATCACACGTATGATGTCAGATGTTACAAACGTTCAAAACTCTTATCAAATGGTATTAAGAATGTGTGTACGTTCACCATTAAACTTAATTTGTGCGATGGTAATGACATTTATGATCAATCGTAAATTAGCGGTAGTATTCTTATATGCAGCAATCTTTTTAGCTGTTGTGTTAGTGTTAATTACAAAATTTACATTTCCAATTTTTGACGATGTATTTAAACGCTACGATAATGTAAATGCTAGTGTACAAGAAAACATTACCAATATTCGTGTTGTAAAAGCATATGTAAAAGAAGAACAAGAAACTAAGAAATTTAAAGAAGCAAGCTCAATGTTATATCGTTTGTTTAAAAAAGCAGAACACCTATTAATTTTAAATGGTCCTTCTATGCAATTGAGTGTGTATGGATGTATCATTGGAATTAGTTGGTTAGGAGCTAAAATGATTTCTCAAGACCTACTTACAACCGGAGAATTAATGAGTATGTTAACATATACAATGACAATTTTAATGTCATTGATGATGTTATCAATGATTTTCGTTATGTTATCAATGTCACTAGCTTCTGTAAAACGTATTGTAGAAGTATTAGAAGCAGAAAGTGATATTGTTTCTCCTAGTCAAGCAGTGATGGAAGTAAAAGATGGATCGATTGATTTTGAAAATGTATCATTCCGTTATTTCTTAGATAAAGATGATGATAATTTAAGTGATATTAACTTACACATTGAAGCTGGTGAAACAATTGGAATTTTAGGTGGAACTGGTAGTGGTAAAACAACATTAGTACAGCTATTAGCGCGTTTATATGATGTAACAAGTGGAAGTGTAAAAATTGGTGGTGTCGATGTACGAGACTACGATTTAGATGTATTACGTCATGAAGTATCAATGGTATTACAAAAAAATGTCTTATTCTCAGGGACTATTATTGATAATATGCATTGGGGTGATGAAAACGCATCGCTAGAAGAAATTCAACATGTATGTAAACTAGCGCAAGCAGATAGCTTTATTCAAAACTTCCCAGCGAAGTATGAACACTACATTGAACAAGGTGGAAGTAATGTGTCAGGGGGACAAAGACAACGTTTATGTATTGCCCGTGCTTTATTACGAAAACCAAAAGTATTAATCTTGGATGATTCTACAAGTGCAGTAGATACACGAACTGATTACTTAATTCGTAAAGCATTTAGAGAAGAACTTCCAGGTATGACAAAATTGATTATTTCACAACGTATTTCATCAATTCAGGATGCAGATCGTATTATTGTGATGGATGATGGTAAAATTGTGAATATTGGTACCCATGATGAGTTATTACAAACAAGTCAAATTTATCAAGAAGTGTATGAAACACAAGTGAAAGGAGAGGAATAATATGGCACGTGGATTAAGTCGTAAAGTTAAACCAGATGAAAATACCTTTCCTACCTTAAAACGTTTATTTAAATATGTATGGCGTTATTATAAAGTACACTGTATGTGTGTATTTGTCTTATTGATTGTATCAGCTTTAACATCAGTTGCTAGTTCATTGTTTATTAAAACATTAATTGATGATTATATTTCAGTCATTCTTTTAAGTGAAGGGGCAGCGGATTTCCAGCCATTATTCAAAGCACTTTGTTATATGGCGGCTATTTTTGGATGCGGAGTATTAGCAAACTATATGTTTAACCGAATTTTAGTAGAAGTAACGCAAGGGACATTAAGAAATATTCGTGATGACTTATTTGCTCACATGGAAACATTACCAATCGGATACTTTGATACGCATAAACACGGTGATATTATGTCGGTTTATACGAACGATACTGATACCTTACGTCAATTGATTTCACAAAGCTTTCCACAGTTGATTTTATCAGCAATTACCATTGTCGGGGTATTTACTTCAATGTTAACGTTATCTCCTTATTTAACAATTGTTATTGTGATTATGGTGTTTGTCATGTCAACGGTGACAAAGTTTATTACGGGTAAAAGTGGAAGCTATTTCCGTAGCCAACAACAAAACCTAGGACGTGTAAATGGATACATTGAAGAGATGTTAAAGGGTCAAAAGGTTGTGAAAGTCTTTACGCATGAGGATGTTACCAAAGCTGAGTTTGAAGTATTAAACGAACAATTGTTTGAGACCGCATCTAAAGCCAATGGATATGCAAATATTTTAATGCCAGTAATGGGGAACCTCGGAAATGTTTCTTATGTGTTAATTGCCTTTATTGGAGGTTTATTAGCAATTAATGGAGTTGGAGCCTTAACGTTAGGAGGACTTGCGTCATTCTTACAATTAACGCGAAGCTTCACCAACCCAATTACCCAAATTTCTCAACAATTAAACTTCGTAATTATGGCTTCAGCTGGAGCACAACGAATTTTTGCGATTATGGATGAAAAGAGTGAAATTGATGAGGGAAGAGTTGAACTATGTAATATTTATGAAGAAGATGGTATCACTAAAGAATGTGCAGAAGTAACAGGAAAATGGGCATGGAAACACCCACGTCCAAATGGTAAAGTTGAGTATGTGCCATTAGTTGGAGATGTGATTTTTAACGATGTTGATTTTGGATATGTAGAAAATAAACAAATCTTATATAACATTAATTTATACGCGAATCGTGGTGAAAAAGTAGCATTCGTAGGAGCAACAGGAGCAGGTAAAACAACCATTACGAACCTAATTAACCGTTTCTATGATATTCAACGCGGAAGTATTACTTATGATGGTATTGATGTTAAATTAATTAAAAAAGATAGTTTACGTCAATCACTTGGAATCGTACTACAAGATACCCATTTATTTACAGGAACTATTGCCGATAATATTCGTTATGGAAAAGCGAATGCAAGTGATGAAGAAGTGATTGCGGCAGCGAAGCTAGCAAATGCTGATACATTTATTCGTCACTTAGAACATGGATATGATACTTGGATTTCGGGCGATGGAGCATCTTTATCGCAAGGACAAAGACAATTATTAGCCATTGCCCGTGCAGCCCTGGCGAATTCTCCAGTACTTATTTTGGATGAGGCAACAAGCTCGATTGACTCACGTACCGAGAAAATCGTAACAGAAGGAATGGATAAGCTGATGCAAGGGAGAACCGTATTTGTAATTGCCCATCGTTTATCTACAATTCGAAACGCCGATGTTATTATGGTAATGGATCAAGGAAGAATTATTGAACGTGGAAACCATGAACGTTTAATGCAAGAAAAAGGTGTTTATTACCAATTATATACAGGTGGAATGGAATTAAGTTAATGAAATAAAAAGATAATGCATACAATGAAGTGGTGATAAAATGAAAAAACTACTTGTAATTGTTTGTGCATTATCTTTTTTTCTAGTGTTGATGCATGCCCAAGAAAAGAAAGAATCCTTACTAGATGGAATAACCATTGTGTTAGATGCAGGACATGGAGGAAAAGATCAAGGAACGAGCTGTAATGAAGGAAGTGAAGCTAGCTTAAATTTAAGTATTGTGAAAAAACTACAAAAACAATTAAATGCATATGGAGCGAATGTCGTATTAACACGAGATGGAGATTATGATTTAGCTAGTCCCAATGCCCACAATCGTAAAAAAGAAGATTTAAATAAAAGAATGGAAATTATCGCCCAAAATAACGCTAATTTATTTATTAGTATTCATGCCAACTCCTTTGGTTCAGCAAATGTTTCGGGAATCCAATTATTTTATCAAGATGGTAATGAAGTAAGTAAAAAATTATGTGAAATGGTTCATGCACAAATCAAAGCGATAAATCAAAATATTTTAAAGGATAAAACAGGTGATTATTTTGTGTTAAATGAAAGTAAGGTTCCCGCTTTATTAATTGAATGTGGGTTTTTATCGAATGAAAAAGATCGTCAATTATTATTTCAGGAAGCTTATCAACAAAAACTAGCAGATAGTATTTCAGATGCAATATTACATTATTTTACCTTTTATTATTAATGGATCGTTATATTATTGCAAAAAGGCGAGAATATAAGATAGTATTTTAAGTTTTATAATGGTATCATAAACTTAGAAAAGTAAAAGAGGGGAGGAAGCTTTTATGGATAAAAAATATGTTTTTATCGCCATGTTTGTGTTGGCGATGTCCTTGGTAGGTTATATTCCAAATGCTTCGGCAGCGAGTATTACCTATTATCAAACAACAAAAGCCGATGTTCCAATATGGAGTCAGTCAAAATCAACATCACCTTCAGTAAAGAAACGTACAGAAGCATATAGTGGAACAGTATTAAAAGTAATTGGTTCTACGCGTAATAGTTCGGGAAATTTATGGTACCAGTTATCAGATAAGAATTGGGTATATTCTGGGAATGTTACGAAGCATAATCATGCCTACAAAGGTGGAATTTGTACGGGAAGATCTTGTGGTTACGAATGGCCATATACGATTAGTTCTGCATCAGGAACCTTTCAAGTAACTAATAGTAGTGGAGGTAAGGTGTGGTCTAGACCGTACTCTAACAATTCAACTAATACGAAAACCTTAGCATATGGTTCTGCACATACGATAAATGGAAAGACAACCAATAAGGATGGGAATGTTTGGTATCGTCTATCGAGTGGTGGTTGGATTTGGTCTGGTAATGTGAAACAACGTTTTACCATTGCGTATAGTGCTAATGGAGGAAATGGTGCACCAGCATCGCAATATGCATTAAAGGATGCGACAATTACATTATCAAATAGTACCCCAAAAAGAGTGCAGTATAACTTTAAAGGATGGTCTACATCTTCAGGAGGAAGTGTCGTTTATCCTAAAGGGGTATCAGTAAAAATTACGAATAATCTTAATTTATATGCGGTGTGGGGAAAATGTTCACACAGCTATGATAGTGGATATTGTAGTAAATGTAGTTATGAATATCCGATTAGTGTTACTTCATTATCAGCTAAGTTTGTTGTGACAAATGGCGATGGTGGAAAGATATGGTCAAGACCATATTCTACAAAGTCAACGCATGTACGAACAGAGAAAAAAGGTGTGACATTAAATGTAGTTGGTAAGACTAAAAATGCAGCAGGTAATATTTGGTATAAATTATCAGATGGATACTGGGTATATTCAGGAAATGTGAAGGAACAATTAAGAGTAACCTATAATGCTTTAGGAGGAGGTAGTACGCCAGCTGTACAAACAGTATTAAAAGGAAGCTCATTAAAATTATCTTCAGTAAAACCAACTAAAATTGGATATATCTTCCAAGGGTGGGCGACTTCTTCAGGTTCATCGACAGTAAGCTATAAACCAAGCACAACATATACGTTTAACAAACACACAAATTTATATGCGGTATGGAAAAAATGTAGTCATGCTAGCTATAATGGTGGAATTTGTACGAAATGTAAATATGAACATCCATTAAGTATTTCGAGCTTTAGTGGAACCTTTGTAGTGACAAATGATAATGGTACACCTGCATGGTCAAGACCATATTCAAATCAATCAAAGAAAGTTGTAATGTATGATAAAAACAAAACCTTAAAAGTAGTGGCAAAAGTATATAACGTTACTGCAAAAGGTGATAAAGGAAATTTATGGTATAAATTGGATACAGGAAATTGGGTATATTCAGGTAATGTAACGCAACAGTATAAAGTTGTCTATAAAGCCAATGGTGGAGAAAAAGCTCCTACGACGCAATATTTCTTATCTGGTAAATCAGTGAAAATCACGAGTTCCAAGCCACAGCGTAAAGGCTATGTGTTTAAAGGTTGGGGAAAAGCTGATGATTCGATCTTTGTCGCATATAAAGCGAACGAAACATACGCTAAAAAGAAAAATTTAACGTTATATGCAATGTGGAAAAAATGTGAGCATTCATATAATGATAGCGGTGTATGTAAAACTTGTAAGTACGAATATCCAATTAAGCTAGACACAACGATTAAAGGATCATATGTGGTAATTGAAGCTGATGGTGCAGCTATTCGTAATAAACCATATAGTGTTAGTGGTTCTAAAGTAAAAACAGCTGCCAAATATGAAGTATTAAGTGTTGTAGGGAAAGCTAAAAATGCCCACAACAATACTTGGTATAAGCTAAGTGATGGAAATTGGATTTATAGTGAACGTGTCATAACCGGTTATAAAGTTACTTACAATGCCAATGGTGGAAGTGGTGCACCAAAAGCGACAGGATTTGTCTCAGGTAAATTAGTTGTATCTTCTTCAAAACCTAAAAAAGCGAATTATGTCTTTATGGGATGGGCGACAAGCTCAACCGCAACCAAAGCTACTTACAATAGTGGTGATACATATAGTGTCAAAAAGAATATAACGCTTTATGCTGTATGGAGTAAATGTAGTCACGACTTTAAAAATAACTATGGTATTTGTAAGGTGTGTAAGTGTGAATATACTTTATCAGTGAAATCAATGGATAAAACAGTATATACTATCCAAAATAAAGATGGGGTATATACATATAAACGTCCATATTCAAATTCTGCTGAAAAAGTGAAAAAATACAAAAACAAGAGTCAAATCTTAATTACAGGAGAAGTGACAAATGCCAATGGTGGAATATGGATGAAATTAAAAGATGGTACATGGATTAATAAAAATGATGTAAAAAAACATGATACATACCATGATATCGATGATATTCCACATAAATATGCACTAGTAATGATTGGCGATGATAAAGAAGGTGGATTATACTTTGTGTATAATATCGCAAATGAAACTTATTATTATTTCTTTGAGGATGATAAATCGTTCTATTTAGCGGAGAGTGCTTTTTTAAGTACAAGTAATAACAATCAGCTTACAAATGTTAATAAGCATTTAACCAAAGCTGTGAATGATCGAAGCTATGATCAACGAAGCTTTGTATATAACAAGAAAAAGAATAAAAAAGTGAAAAAACTAAGCTATGGATGTGGTTTCACTAATGTTGATACTCACTATCATACAGTATGGGAAATTACAGCTCTAAGCGTAAAAGCTGGTATCACAGGTTCAGATGGAGTATATGTTCGTGCTACTAATAGTGCAGATACGACAATTATTGAATATTGTAATATGTTTAAAGCGATTGATCGTAGACAAACTACCTTCTCTAAACTATATCCAACCTTTACAATAGATGCGACACCATATGCAGTAAACAATGAAGCAGTTGGATGGTTTACGGATTTTGAAATGATTGGTAAGGGAATGAAAGAAAACTTTGAATTAGAAGATTATGTCGATGTCTTCTCATGTGCAGTAAAAACAGTTGGATCGATTGGACAATTTGTCTTAGCACCAACCCCAAGTAATGCACTTAATACTTTAAAAAAGACATGGGAATTTGCGACGGAAACAAATAGCTTAACCAAATCAGTACCATATTCTTCGAATGGAAAAAATAATTTAACTTATATTGACCATAGTAATGATACAGCATATCGTACTTATAAGATTATGATTACTTCTCCAATTAAGCTTCAAAATCCAAAGGATTACTTAGAAACACAAATTTATTTACATAAATTAAATAAAAATCAAAAATTTACAGTGAAATTATCATTGTAGTATGAGAAAAGATATTGGTTATTAAATTAATCAATATCTTTTTATTAGATAAATATAAGTAATTTATTTAATAATTTTGTGTTCGAAATAAAATGTAAAAAAATTAAAAAAAAGTGTTGACATATAAAAAACATTATGGTATTATATCAAAGCATTCGATGAAAACGGGCCTGTAGCTCAGGTGGTTAGAGCGCACCCCTGATAAGGGTGAGGTCGTTGGTTCAAGTCCATTCAGGCCCACCATCGAATTAAATATATATATGGGGTGTTAGCTCAGCTGGGAGAGCACCTGCCTTGCACGCAGG
>JAXJYR010000064.1:0-2024 GCA_036306885.1 Longicatena sp. | reverse complement strand
CAGCACATGGAAAAGGGATTACAGCCAAAATTTATCGTCAGATTAAAAATTTTGGTGTGGATGTAATTACTTTAGGAAATCATGCTTTTTCCAATGATAATATATTTAACTTTTTACATGAAGTAAATGATGTGGTTAGACCGGTAAATATCGAACCATTAGACTATGGTCGAAGTAGTACAGTAATAGAGAAGAATGGGAAAACGATTGCCGTACATAATTTATCAGGTGAAGTCTTTATGTATGATGTTGTAGAGTCTCCTTTTGTGGCAATGGAACGCATGTTAAAAGAAGTAAAAGCTGATATTCACGTCGTTGATTTACATGCAGAAGCCACAAGTGAAAAAATTGCCTTTACTTATCATTTTGCGAATCGTTTAGCTGCTGTTGTAGGAACTCATACACATGTTCAAACGGCGGATGAGCGAATTGTACATGGATGTGCCGCAATTACGGATTTAGGGATGTGTGGAGCATATACAAGTGTATTAGGTCGTGATGTAAATGAAATCTTGACACGCTTTACCACCCAAAGCAAAACGCGCTATACAATAGCGGAAGGTGAGCCTATTTTTTGTGGGGCAATTGTAACGATTGATGATGAAAGTAATCGTGCTACCCATATTGAAAGGGTTCGTTATGTAACACCTGACTTAGAAAAATAATCAAAAAATTAGCTGATTATACAATAATTTATTGAAATACTTGCAAAAAAGACGATAAATTGGTATAATGTACACGGTTGTAAAAGGAGGTACTTACAATGCCAGTTACTATTAGTGATGCTTGCATCGGATGTGGTGCTTGTGTAGGTGGATGTCCAGTTGGTGCTTTATCAATGAACGACGACAACATGTCAGTTTGTGATGAAGGAACTTGCATCGATTGTGGAGCTTGTGTTTCAACTTGCCCTGTATCTGCTATTTCTCAATAAGAACCAAGTATTATACTTGGTTTTTTTACTACCATAAATTATAAATTATACGAAAGAAAGTAGGTCATAAAATGGTTAAAAAACTACCTGGATGGGCTTTGCCTGATTTACGTGAAGCTCAAAAAAGAACGAAAAATGAAGTCGAATTTCAAACTGCACAGTTTTCTATTCCATATGAAATCCTAAACTTAGGAAGAGGAAAAAAATATTATTTACGTACTTATGGATGTCAAGCAAATGAACGTGATTCAGAAACAATTGCAGGAATCATGGAAGAATTAGGATATGAAGCTACAAGTGATGTAGAAGTAGCTGATGTCATCTTATTAAATACATGTGCAGTTCGTAAAAATGCGGAAGATAAAGTAATTGGTGAAATTGGGGCTTTAAAACGTTTATTTAAAGATCGTCCTGAATTAATTCTTGGGGTTTGTGGATGTATGTCTCAAGAAGAAGAAATCGTTAACTTATTATTAGAAAAACATCGCCATGTAAATTTAATCTTTGGTACTCATAATATTCATCGTTTACCTGAATTACTTTATAAAGTATATCATGGAGGTAAAACAGTAGAAGTATTCTCTAAAGAAGGAGAAGTTATTGAGAATTTACCAGTACGTCGTTTTGGAAAACATAAAGCATGGGTAAATATTATGTATGGATGTGATAAATTCTGTACCTACTGTATTGTCCCTTATACACGTGGTAAAGAACGTTCTCGTCGTTTAGAAGATATTTTAAATGAAGTTCGTATCTTAAAAGAAGAAGGTTATAAAGAAGTAACATTATTAGGTCAAAATGTGAATGCATATGGAAAAGACTTAGGGATGGTACAAGGTTTTGCGGAATTATTAAGAGAAACAGCAAAAATTGGTATTCCACGTATTCGTTTCACAACATCTCATCCATGGGACTTTACTGATGAAATGGTAGATGTATTAGGTGAATATGATAACATTATGCCATTCGTACATTTACCAGTACAAAGTGGGGATGACGCAATGTTAAAAATTATGGGACGCAAATATTCACGTGAACAATATTTACGCTTATTCCACCGTATTGAAGCGACTGTACCAAACTGTGCTTT
>JAXJYR010000063.1:0-2221 GCA_036306885.1 Longicatena sp. | reverse complement strand
TTGATATCGTTTTCTACTTTACTCGCAACACTACGATGCAAGAACGTTTGGTTTTTGCCAATGCACTTGGGGCAGTGAGTGCATCACTTACTGCTAATATTTTAGTGTTTCAATTAAGTGGACCAGTGCTTATTTTATATTTAAGCATTAGTGCCCTAAGTGGAGCATGTTATGGTTTTTTAGCAACAATGTTAACACACCGTCTCATTCAAATATTACATTGTAGGAGGATTAGTTATGAAATCGAATAAATTAAAATACTTTATCATTGCATTAGCATTAGTTGCGCTTGGTTCAGGAATTTTCTACTTTGCAACACGTGAAGAGGTTGCCAAAGATACGATTCTGATTACATATCAAAGTGAAGAAATCGTTGTCCCACTTGATGATTTAACTTATGAATATGTAAAAGGGGAACTTGTGAATGGAAAAGGTGAAACGAAAGCTGTAGAAGGTGATGGAATTGCTTTATCCGCGCTTTTAACGCAATATGACATTACAACTTATAGTGAAGTAAAAGTAGAAGCAAGTGATGCTTATCAAGCTAGTATCAGTTATGATGAGGTACAAGAAGTAGGTAGAGCATATCTACTAAAACAAGAAGAAAGCGGAGTACGTTTGGTAGTCTTCAAAGATGAAAACTCTAAACGTGCTGTAACTGATTTAGTTAAAATAATTGTTGAATAAATTGTTAAATGAAAGGCACAGTAATGTGTCTTTTTTTATATCTTAAACTATTCTTACAATTCAGTGAATAAAGACAAATATCATTTTAAAATATGATATAATTTAAAAAACCAATATATTATAGAAAGGATGATAAGAATGAAAAAAATAATGAATGGATTAATCGCCGTTGTAATGGCGATGACATGTTTCTTGTCAAATGTTTCGGCATTGGAACTAGATATTCCAACCACACCAATCGCGTTAGGTGAAATCATCACCATTACTGATTTACAAAATGAAGATGAAACTATTTATGAATTTGAAGTCGAAGAAGATTGTGTGATGGATATGAATCTTACCATTGATTTTAAAGATGATGCAACCAAAGATATCACAGCACAAGTGATCAATGAAGCTTATATGCAAGATATCATAAATGGATTAATGGGAAATGAAACATCTGGTAAAGAATATTGTGCATATGGAGAAACTACTACAATATCTAGTAAAACATATCAATTTCACCAACAATATAAAATGGAAAAAGGAGTTTATTGGTTTTTATTTTCATGTTTAGGAGAAATTGATTATGAAAACTTTGAACAAGCACCTGTAAAAGGAAAAGCTAAGTTAAAATTTTCAGTTGTAGAAGATGATGTTCAATACGTTAAAGTAAAATATAGTGTAAAAGAAAGTAAATGGTTTGATCCTATTAAACCTGTTACACTTACTACTGTAAAAGGATTTAAGTCACCTTTATCAACACAAATGCTACTAGTAGATGATAGTCAACGTCCAGGATATTATTTAGAAGGATTCTATGTATATCGTAAACGTGATAATGCATGGTTACACGCAAAAACAAAAACAGTATATGATCCAATTTTAGAAGAAGATACTATTGAATATTCTAACTTTAAATGGTATCCATTAGGATTAGCACCTAAAGGATATGAAAGATATCCGATTGGTTACGAAATGAGTGATGTGTTTGGTTCTGACTGCTATGTAATGGATACCATGAAAAATAATGATGAATTAATTCATCGTGAAGTATGGGCACCAAATCAATATGTAATTCGTTACCATGCGAATAAAGGTGGTAAAGGAACAATGAAAAACTCATATTATACATATGATAAAACGAAGAAACTTCGTGCGAATACTTTTACTCACAAAACTAAAAAATTCCAAGGATGGAAAGCTAAATACTATGACTGGTGGGAAGATGTTGAAGTGTGGTACTACACAGATGGTAAAAAATGTGGATGGTATGCAGCTGGTAAACAACCAAAAGGATGGAATAAATACGTCTTCAAAAACCAAGAAAAAGTAAAAAACTTAACAGTAGAAATGGGTGGAGTCATCCATATGTATGCTGTTTGGCGATAATTGATAAAAAAATTTTTTATATCTTAAAATATGATATAATTTAAAAAACCAATATATTATAGAAAGGATGATAAGAATGAAAAAAATAATGAATGGATTAATCGCTGTTGTAATGGCGATGACATGTTTCTTGTCAAATGTTTCGGCATTGGAATTAGAT
>JAXJYR010000062.1:0-3365 GCA_036306885.1 Longicatena sp. | reverse complement strand
GCTTTAAATAAAGAAGTATCAGGAGATGGGGATTATCTTGCTGGTGTAACAGATGGAAGTGCTGATCTTTCTAGTTCATTGTTCTGTTCTTATTATCCTTTATCGGTAGTAATTGATTTAGAAAAAGATTACTTAATTTCTGAAGTTTGGATGATATTAGGAGTGTCAGAAGAAGATATTTATCATTATGAACTACAAACAAGTTTAGATGGAATTCATTATACAACAGCATTTACGAAAACATCTGATGATCCAGTATCTATGACAGGTATGACGCATTCTTTTGAAGAAGTACGTGCACGTTATGTCAAAATGAAGATTAATGATATAAATAAGGATTTTGCGATGATTCAAGAAATCAATGTATTTGGATTAGAAGCAACACCAATTACAAGTGAAGAACTACAAGCACTAATCGCTGAAATAAATGCGATGGATTTAACTGCTTATACCAAAGCAAGTATTGCCGACTTAAATGCCGCTATGGAAATTGCCCAAGTAGCAACAACTACTAGTGAAATTTCATATGCGTACTTTGAATTAGTCAAAGCCAAAGCAGCTTTAGTATTAAAAGAAGATTTAAATGCATTACTACAATCCATTAAAAATGTAGCACCAACGATTTCCGAAGATGGAACCCATATCGTGCTACCAAGCTTAAATAAAGATGGTTATGAGGTACAATTATATGGTTCATCCAATGAAGCAGTGATTGGCTTAGATGGTACTATTTATCCTCCATTAGAAGATATGGAAGTAAAATTAAGCTATCAAGTTGTGAATGTATCAGATGATGAAGTTGCATTTGATAATTATAATGAAGTGACAATGACCATTCCTGGACAATATGAAGTAAGTGCTCAAGATAATGCACGACCAGATGTGTTACCAGCCATTCGTGAATGGAAAGGGTTGGAAGGAACATTTACCTTAAATAATGATAGTCGTATTGTGCTTGCCTCAGAGGCTTTACAAGAAAAAGCCGAAATGATTGCGTTCTACTTTGAAGAAATGTTACATCGCCAAGTAGAAGTAGTGGTAGGAACACCACAAAATGGTGATATCTACTTAACATTCAATGACCATAAAGAATTAGGTAAAGAAGGATATCGCATTGATATTCAAGATTATGTAAAAGTAGAAGCATATGATGAAACAGGTATTTTATATGCAGGTATGACTTTAACCCAAATCTTATCATTAAATAAAGAAGAACCATCTTTACCAAAAGGAATCATTCGTGATTATCCAGCCTATGAAATTCGTGCGATGATGATTGATGTAGGACGTTTCTATATGCCATTAAATTATTTAGAAGAAGTATCTAAATATATGGCCTACTATAAAATCAATGAAGTACATGTTCATATGAATGATACAGGTGGAGAACAAAGTGCTGCCTATCGTATTGAAAGTAAAAAATATCCAGAAATTAACTCATCCTTAGCAGAAGATGAAATATATCGTCAAGATGCATATCGTGCTTTCCAAAAAGAAGTGAAAAAATATGGAATTGATGTCATTACCGAACTAGATTCGCCAGCTCATGCCGGATTTATCGGATTATATGATCCTAGCTTAATCTTTAATGGAAGATATATGGATTTATCAAATCCACGTTCTATTTCTTTTGTGAAAGAATTAGTTGATGAATTATTAGATGGAGAAGATCCAGTTATTCAATCAGAAAGCTTCCATATTGGAGTCGATGAATATCCATTAGAACATCAAGATGCAGCACGAGCATATGCCGATGAAATGATTCAATATGTGAATGCGAAGGGTTACAAAACACGTATTTGGGCAGCCTTAGGTGGAAGTTCAGGTTTAGGTGGCGATGTACCAGTATCAAAAGATTGTATCTCTAACTATTGGTCACCATCATATGCGAACTCTAAATTAATGATTGATGAAGGATATGAAGCTATTAATACGAACCGTGGTTTCTTATATGTGGTACCAGGAAGTAACGAAGCCCGTAATATCTTTAGTATCAAGGAAGCATATGAAGGTTGGGATGTAGAAGACTTACCAGGAGTTACTGTATCAACTTCAACACCATTATTAAAAGGAGCATCAGCTGCGATTTGGTATGATAACAATAGAGGTATTTCAGAATTTGATTATTTCCAATATATTAAAGATCAATTTATCGTGATTGCGGAAAAAACTTGGGTAGGAGCAAATGTCGGTACAACGGAAGAATTTGAAGCTAGAATTGATCTATTTGATGATAAAGCCCCAGGGGCAAACCCATTACGTAAAGAAGCAAGCAAAACAGAATTGGTAGTAGACTATGACTTTGAAGAAGTAGACGATGCGAACATCAAAGATAATAGTGGAAATGGCTATGACGCAACAGTACATAACTTAACCGTTGAAAATGGTGCATTACAATTAGATGGTGCAGGATACTTATCATTACCATTTGATTCTATGGGATTCCCATATACCTTATCATTTGATTTCTATTTAGAAGCAGAACCACAAGCCAATGCCATTCTTTTAGGTGGAGAGGCAGCCAACGGAACATTGTATCTAAATTATGAAGGTACCAATAAAATGGCATATGTTCGCAATGATTACATTTATACCTTTGATTATGATGTAAGGGTTGGAACATGGCAAAACTTTATCTTTACATGTGATGATAAAGATATGATCTTATATGTGGATGGTATTTTATATTCAAAAGCCAAACCACAATATAAAAATGCCATTACATCAACATTTGTACTTCCATTAGAAAAAGTTGGAGTAGGTGTTGTAGGACAATTAGATAACTTTACAATCCAAAATAAAGTAATGACCTATGAAGAAATATTAGGAAAAGAAGAACCAAACCTAACAAATTTGGCCTTAAATAAACCAGTGGAAGTATCAGGTTTAGAAGTTTATGATGGACGTATGACAGGTGAAATGGCAGTTGATGGAGATAGCACAACCCGTGTATCTTTTGAAAAGAAAGATCAAGTTTGGATGATTGTGGACTTAGAAGATACTTATTGGATTGATGAAATTGAATTCCAATTTGGAGAATTACCAAACCAATATGAAGTATATATTTCTGAAGATGGAAATGAATGGACAAAAGTCTATGAAAATCTAAATGCCAAAGGTGGAACAGCAGAACTAAAAGAAATTGTATTTGCGCGTCAAGTCAAAGCTCGTTATGTGAAATATCAACAATTACAAATGTTCTATCATAGTGCAAATGATAAATACTACAGTGGAAACTTTTATGAATTACGTGTTTGGGGTGCTAGTGAAAACAAATTGGAAGAGTTATTAACACAAGCCAAAGAAATTATCACGAATACCGAAGAAAATGATACCAACAAAGCTTACCTACAACAATTAGAACG
>JAXJYR010000061.1:0-10434 GCA_036306885.1 Longicatena sp. | reverse complement strand
TCTCATCCCGAACACAGAAGTTAAGCACTTCAGCGGCGACAATATCTAGACGTGCTCTAGTGAAGATAGCACATCGCCAGGTAAAAAGAACTCAGCAATGAGTTCTTTTTTTTACTTTTTACAGATTACATGTTATACTAGACAAGTCGTTTTAATTAATAAAATGCAATAAGATTGGGAGGTAAGATTATGAATATAATCGCTAGTTTTGTAAATTGGATATATCAAATTTTTTGGGGAACATTAATTTCTATTCCTATTGGTTCATCTTCTCTTGACTTATCTTTAATGGTTATTATGTTAGTTTTAATGGGTATTTATTTCTCGTTTAAAACCAAGTTTATGTTTTTTACACGCTTTAAAGATATCATTGAAGTTGTATTAGAGAAAAAAGCAAAAGAAAATGGAGATTCTGTATCAGGCTTTCAAACCTTGATTATTTCTACTGCAACACGTGTAGGGATGGGAAATTTAGTTGGAGTTGTTGCTGCGATTGGTGCTGGTGGAGCTGGAGCTATTTTTTGGATGTGGATTATGGCATTATTAAATACTGCAACAGCTTATATTGAATCGACATTAGCATGTATCTATCGTGAAAAAGATGAATTATATGGTGGCTACAAAGGTGGTCCTGCTTATTATATTCACCAATTCTTTATGAAGGGTAATAAATCAAAACGTTGTGTCGTTTCTATCTTATTTGTAGTCAGTGCCGTTGTATGTTGGGGTGGAGTGACACAGGTAATTGGAAATAGTGTTGCCCAAGGTTTATACAGTGCATATACGATTCCACCTCTATACACAACGATTGTCTTTGTATCTTTAAGTGCAATTATTGTTTTTCGTAAACGTGCTACGGTAAAAGTATTAGATGTAGTGGTTCCTGTTATGGCTTTATTCTACATTGCTATGACAATATTTGTTATGATGATTAATTTTAATGTTTTACCAAGTATGTTTCATGATATTATTTCACAAGCATTTGGAATCAAACAAGTTGTAGCCGGTGGTATTGGTGCTGTAATTATGAATGGTATTAAACGTGGTTTATTCTCAAATGAAGCTGGTAGTGGTAGTGCTCCATGTGCTGCCGCTTGTGCTGATGTGTCGCATCCAGCTAAAACAGGATTACTTCAAGCATTTGGGGTATTTTTAGATACTGTAGTGATTTGTTCATGTACTGCTTTCATTTTACTACTTGTACCAGAATCATTACGTCAAGGACTAGATGGTATGCCATTATTGTTTCAAGCTATGGATTATCATTTTGGCTCTGTGGGTGTCTTCTTTATGTGTTTGATTTTATTCTTATTTAGTTTTTCAACCTTCTTAGGAATTTTATTTTATGGACGTGGAAATATATCTTATATTTGGCCAAAAAGTATGAAAGCGCAAAGTGCTTATAAATTATTTAGTTTAGCAATGTTGTTTATTGGAGGTTTATCTTCATATAGCTTTGTTTGGGATTTAGGCGATGTTGGGATTGCATGGATGACCTTATTAAACTTTATTGTTCTATTACCAATGTCAAAAGAAGCAATTAAATTATTAAAAGAATATAAAAATAATAAATAAATGATATAATTAAGATACGAAATGAGGTGTCTTTATGAAAAAAATTATTTTTATGTTATTATGCTTTAGTTTATTGTTAACTGGATGTTCTTTAGTAGATGAATCGTTTAAAGAATTTAAAGGAGAATTAGTTGGTAATGATTTTACGGTAAAAAGCTATGATAACTATGGAAATTTAATTTCGAAAGCAATTGGTGATTCGGTGGAACTATCAACTTTTAATGAACAAAGCTTTCTAGATTCATTACGTTCACAAGAACAAGATTTTCAAGAATCAGGAAGTTCTGTGATTGAAGTATTAATTGATGGAGAACAAATGATTTCAGTAGGAAATACGATGTTGTTTATAGAAGATGGTATTGACTATGTAGAAGAGTTTGAACAAGAACTTATTAAAGTAGATACTCAAAATGGGTTAAATATTATTGGAATTGATCGTCTTGTGAATCGTTTTAAAAATGCCTTTGGAAAAGGAAGAGTTGTAGTTGTATGTTCTCAATTAGGTATTCCAATCGCAATGTTTGAAGGAGATAAGGTACGTGTAACGATTCCAAATGATTTACCAAAAACAACCCGTATTACAATTGATGGAAAATCTCTTTATATCCATCGTGCAAACTTCCAAATTTTTGATACAGACATGTTATAGAATAATATGACTAACTATATTTAAAAGATTATGGTATAATGAAGCGGTTAAGATAGAATGGAGGATCTTTATGATTGAAATTAAACTCAATTCATTAGATGATACTCGCGCTCTAGGAGAAAAAATCGCTTCTTTTTTAGTGGAAGGATCTTTAATTACTTTGACAGGTGATTTAGGTGCGGGTAAGACAACTTTAACGAAATCAATTGGAAAAGCTTTGGGAGTAAAGAAAACAATTAACTCACCTACTTTTACCATTTTAAAAACATATTATGGAAGATGTCCTTTATATCACATTGATGCTTATCGTTTAGAAGGTATGACCCAAGATTTAGGTTTTGAAGAAGTATTTGAAGATGATGGAGTATGTATTGTGGAGTGGCCACATTTTATTGATTCAATTTTACCAGAAGAACGTTTACAAATTACTTTGTTACGTGTTGATGAAGATGTGCGTTTGGCAAAAATTGAAGGAATTGGAAAACGTTATCAAGAAATGGAGATGATGTTAAAATGAAAACATTATGTATCGATACTGCACACAAACATTTAGTGATTGTGTTAAGTGAAGATGATAAATTAGTGACAAGTTCATGTGAAGTATGTTGGAAAAAACAAAGTGAAACAATGTTTCCAACGTTAATTGCTTTAATGGAAGAAGCAAAATGGTCAGTGGAAGATTTAGATCAAATTGTGATTACGGATGGTCCTGGAAGTTATACAGGTGTACGTATTGCGATGAGTATGGCTAAGGTATTATGTACGCGTAAAAATATTCCTTTATATGTGGTATCGACATTAGCGTTATATGCAGGACTACAACCTAATGTTTTTGTCATGAATGATGCGCGTAGTAAACGTGCTTATTGTGCTCATTATGATAAAGGTTCATTAGTAGGAGAAGAATGTATTCTTACTTTAGATGAAATCAAGGAATATGTAAGTACTCATGATGTTACAGTTTTAGGCGATGGTGAATTAATTGATCAAGAAGTTTCTAGTGTTGATTTTGCGCAAAACTTTATAGATTTAATTCCAACTGCCAAACATGTTGATAATGTGCATACTTTAGTGCCACGTTATTTAAAAGAAAATGATGCATATATGGTGAAATCATGATTCGTGAGATGACTGTAGCTGATTTACCAAAAGTGATGGAAATTGAAGAAGCTTGTTTTGCATCACCATGGACATTATCAGAATATCAATATGAATTATTAGAAAATCCTTTTTCAACATTATTTGTATATGAAGAAGCAGGAGAAATTATTGGAATGTTTGATGTTTGGGTTACTTTTGAAGTAGCACAATTAGCAAATATCGCAACGAAACCATCTTATCAGCGTCAAGGCATTGGTCAAAAGTTGATGGATGAGTTAATTGCATTTTGTGAACGTCAAGCATGTGAAAATATTACATTAGAAGTTCGTGTATCAAATGAGAAAGCCATAGCGTTATATGCGAAAAATGGCTTTGTCCATTCTCATATTCGTAAAAATTATTATGAAGATGGTGAAGATGCTTATTTGATGATGAAAGAACTTGGAGGATTTGAATATGAAGGATGAATTAATTTTAGCCATTGAATCAAGTTGTGATGAGACTGCGGCGGCCATCATTCGTAATGGAAAAGAAATTGTGTCTAATGTGGTCGCAACGCAAATCGATGTTCATAAAGAATTTGGGGGAGTCATTCCTGAGGTTGCGAGTCGTATTCACGTGGAAAATATTTCAATGGTAATTGAAGAAACATTAAAAAAAGCGAACATGGATGTATCAGATGTTGATGCAATTGCCTTTACACAAGGTCCAGGTTTAATTGGAAGTTTACATATTGGAGTACAAGCTGCGAAAACATTAGCATGGGCATACAATAAACCATTAGTTCCAGTTCATCACATTGCAGGTCATATTTATGCGAATAAATTAGTAGCCGATTTAAAATTTCCTTTAATGGCACTTGTTGTATCAGGTGGTCATAGTGAACTTGTCTATATGAAAGATGAATGGAGCTTTGAAATATTAGGGACAACTCAAGATGATGCGGTTGGAGAAGCAGGAGATAAAGTAGGTCGTGTCTTAGGTCTTCCTTATCCAGGTGGAGTATATGTGGATAAATTAGCCAAAGAAGGAAAACCGCTTTATACTTTAGCTTCACCAAAAACAGAAGGTGAATTAGACTTTAGCTTTAGTGGATTAAAAAGTTCAGTATTACAATTCATCGCGCGATGTGAACGTAAAAATGAATCATTCTCACAAGCTGATTTAGCTGCAAGTTATCAAGAATGTGCCTTTAATGCTTTATTATTACGTGCTCGTAAAGCATTAAAACAATATCCTGTACATCAATTTGTTTTAGCAGGAGGAGTTGCGGCAAACTCTTGTTTGCGTGACAAAATCAACAATGAAATGGTAAAAGAATTCCCACAAGTTGAATTTATTATTCCACCATTATCATGTTGTACGGATAATGCTGCAATGATTGGAGTTGCAGGAAGTGTAGCATATCGCCATGGGGTCCGTGCTGACTTTAATGCCGGAGCAAATCCAGGAATGGATTTAGAAGAACAATAGACTGGTTGAGTAATCAATCAGTTTTTTTATGCAAATATCAAATAAAATTAATATGATATTTAATTGATATTTGAGAACTTACTGTATATAATTACGATGTAATCGCATACAGCGAAGAGAAAAGGAGGACATAGTATGTTCAAAAGAATTTTGAAAGCTGCACTAGCTATGGCAATGTGTACTACAACTGTATTTAGTACTTATGTTGCAACACCAGTGCAAGTAGCTGCGGAAAGCCAAGCTCCAATTATGGAAGTTCTACAAAATGAAACAGCAACTGTGGACAACGGAACAGGTGCATTTGTTGGAACAACTGAGCAAGCTAACGCAATGAAGGCATTAGATAATTTTTCAATGAATGCCAAAATTAAAGTAACAGGAACTTCAACTGTTCAAACTGTATTCTTTGTAGGAAATGGAAACAAAAACCCTAACTATGTAAGTGTATGGTTGAACAAAAACAATACTGTAGGTGTCGAAGCATTTAATGATGCAGGACAAAAACAATATGGTGTTTCTGGTACAAGTACTGTAGCATTTAACGATGGTGCAGAACACAACTTTACTTTCACTTTCACAAAAGGTGGAAAATTCGTTGTATATGTAGATGGATTAAAAGGTTATGAAGTAGCAGTATCACCTGCTTTCACAAACGGACACTTTGCAGACGCTGCTGCAATGTATGTAGGTTTAGGAAAAGGAAACCGTCCAAATGGTGGAAACAACTATCCATTTACAGGAACAATTCGTGATGTAGAAGTATATGATCGTGCATTAAACGAAAACGAAGTAAAAGCATATGCAGGATTTGCTCAATTAGTATATTCAAAAGGATTCTTTACAGGTGAATATGAATTAACAAGTGAAGAACTTGCATCTGTTTCAAGCTTAACAAAAGGGGAAATCGTTGTTCGTTTTGCGAAAGATTACTATGCTGATGAAGTGATTCTTGCAGATGTAGATTCTCCAGTGATTGATGTAGCTATTTTTGCAAGAGAAAACAAAGTTGGTCTTCGTTTTGGACCTCAAGAATATTCAGTAAATGCAAATATCGAAAACGACAAATGGAACCTTCTTACTGTTTCTTGTGCAGAAGATGGAAGCGTTAAAATGCGTTTAAACGATACTGAATTTGCAGCGGATGCATTTACAGGATGGAGTTTACCTGGATTCTTAAGTGCTTTACAAGCAACTAGCATTACAACAGGTAATGGAGATAACAGAATTGAATCTGTTCGTGTTTACAGTGCACCATTAACTGATGATGAATACGAAACAATTTTCTATGAATATGGTGATCCACGTGATACAACAGGAAAAACTGGATATTTAACTGAACCAATCGATTTATTCTACCCTGGATATGATGGTTCTCCAGCTTACCGTATCCCTTCATTATTTACAACAATGGACGGTACAGTAATTGGGGCAATTGACCAACGTAACAATGGTACTCCTGACAACGGAAACATCGACACTATCTTACGTCGTCGTGAAAAAGGACAAACTGAATGGTCAGACAAAATTGAAGTAATTGACTTAGTAGATAACAACAACTCTACTCCATGTGCCTTCTTAATTGACCCTGCATTCGTACAAGATAGAGAAACTGGACGTATTTTCATGATCGTTGACATGTTCCCAGAATCAAGTGGAGCAATGAACACTAACATTCTTTCTTATGGAGATGGACATGAAGAAATCAATGGTGTGAAATACCAAGAAGTATTCCAAGATGGTACAAAATTTGGAACAATCCGTGACAAAGGTGTTGTATACGATACAAATGGAATGCCAACTGATTACACAGTTGTAACTGAATGTGAAGCACCATATAAAGAATTAGGAAATACATACTACAAAGGTGAATATGTAGGAAATGCCTTCATCTTCTCTGGAGCAAACAAAGGACCTCTTCAAATTGATCGTACAATGTACATTTGGATGTCTTACTCTGATGACGATGGAAAAACTTGGTCATGTCCAAAAAACATTTCACCAATGATTAAACCTGATTGGGCATTATTCCAAGGTGTTGGTCCTGGGGTTGGTCTTCAACTTGAAGATGGAACATTAACATTCCCAATCTATACTGCAAAACGTGACTTAACTCCAACTCAAGCATCTGCAATGATTTACTCTACAGATGGTGGAGAAACTTGGCAAATGGGTGAATCTACAGTAACAGCTTACTCTACACCATTAGATGCATCAACATTCTCTGATTCAAGTAAAATTACAACAGAAGCACAAGCAGTTCAATTAAACAATGGTGATGTTAAAATCTTCATGCGTAACTACTCTGGAACTGTACGTATGGCAACTTCTAAAGATGGTGGAAAAACTTGGGCTAACATGGAAAACACTCCTGTTTATGACTGTTACTGTCAATTAACAGTTCAACACTACAACAACAGAGGTAAAGAGTACGTGATTATGGTAAACCCAGGAGCAGCAGGACGTAATGTTGGTACTGTAAACATCGCTGAAGTTGATGCTAATGGAAACTTAAACTGGAAATACAAACGTATTATTGAACCAGGACGTTACTTATACAGCTGTTTAACATTATTAGACAAAGACGCTGATGGTGACCAAGTATTTGGTTTATTATACGAACATGAACCAAACAACATGTACTTAAAATATGTTGAATTCGATGAAGAATGGGTAATGAACCACGACGCTGTAATGCCTATGGGAGCTCCACAAATCGTTGACTACAACGCAGTAGTTGAAGGAGACAAAGTAACTGTAACAATTGCAGCTGATCAACCATTAATCATTGATCCAAAAACTGAATTAGGTGTAATTGTGGATGACGCAGCAAAAAAACTTGCATATGTTGGAACTGATGAAAATGGTGCATTAGTATTTGAAGGAACAATTGTTGGTGTTGCATCAAAAACAATCTTATTTAACGGTTTCACTATTTCACCTGAAAACATTAAAAATGAATATTTAACAAGCGAAAATAATTTTGTTTTATATGCTCCAGTAACAGAAGAAGCAAAATTATCTGCAACAGTTTCAGCTTACACATCACAACACTCAAACTCAACTGCTGAAAACACTGATGGAGCTGCATCTAACGTAGCAGATGGTAACCCTAACACATTCTGGCACTCTAACTATGGAGCAGGATACAACCTACCTCAATCAGTAACATTAGATTTAGGTGAAGCAAAAGATATTTACAAATTAGCATACTTACCACGTCAAAACTCTAACAGTGGACGTGTACGTGATTACACAATCGAAGTTTCTACAGATGGAACAAACTTTAACGCTATTACAACAGGAACATTTGAAACAACAACTGCAAAACAATTTACAGAGTTTGCACCTACAAAAGCAAGATATGTAAGATTTGTCGTTACATCAGGTGTATTATCTAACTGTTGTACAGTTGCAGAATTAGAAGTATATCCATACAATGAAGCTACTTATGATCATGCAACAGATGCTGAAGTTAATAACTTATTAAGTAAAATTGAAGAATATGCACCATATATGAGTGATGCAAAATACAGTGAAGCAACTCGTGAAGCATTAACAAATGTATTAAGAGAAGCAGATGCATTAGTAAACACAACTGCTCCTAAATCTTCTTCAATGGTAGCATTAGTAATTGCAAAACTTGATAAAGTAGCTGAAGCATTAGTTGATGTAACAAAAGCAACTGCTGCAAAAGCAGAAGCTGAAGCATTAACACAAGAAGATGGACCATATACATTATTAAGCTGGAATGAATATACTTCTGCAATTGCAAACTTAGGTGATATTATTAACAACGCTACAACAAAACGTGTAAACAAAGACGTTGAAATGAAAGTTGCTTATGCTACTTCATTATTAAAAGTTACTGGAGCAGTTGATAAAACAATCCTAGAAGCTAAATTAAATGTTGCAAAAGCTGCAAATACAGAAGGTATGACAGCTGAATCAGTAAAAGCATTAAATGATGCAATTGCTGCTGCGGAAGCTATTTTAGCAAAAGAAAAACCAACACAAGATGAAATTGATGCTGCAGTTATCACATTAACAGAAGCAATCGATGGATTAGCACAACGTGCATTAAATGAAGACAAATTAATTAACAAAACTGCTGATTCTGCAGTACATGTTGAATCATGTGATTCACAATACACTGGAGAAACTGCTGATAAAACGTTAGACCACAACAACAATACAATTTGGCACTCTGACTGGAGTGGATCTGATAAACTTCCTATTTCAATCACTTATGACTTAGGGGCAACTTACAGCTTATCAGACTTAACATTCTTAGGACGTCAAAATGGATCAATCAACGGAGATATCTTCGAATTTGATTTATATGTTGGTGATGATGTAAACAACTTAACATTAGTAAAACATGTAGTAATGGATACTACAGGATCTGGAACAACAGAAACATTAGCTAACAAATCTGAATTCCAACGTGTTATGTTTGAAGCAACAGGACGTTATGTAAAAATGACAGTTACTCGTTCAGGTTCTGACAATGCATCTAAAGCAAACTACTTTGCTTCTATGGCAGAAATTCGTTTCTATGAAGCAGAAAATGCTACTCCTGAAGTTCCAAGTGTAGACAAAACAGCATTAGAAGCATTAGTAGATTACGCAAATGAATTAGACCCATATGGATACAAAGACTTTATGCCAGTTATGGATGCTTTATTTGAAGCAAGTGGTATTTTAGCAAAAGAAAATGCAACACAAGCAGAAGTAGATGCTGCATTAGAAGCATTACAAGCTGCAATTGATGCATTAGAAGAAAATGCACCAGTTGTAACAGTAGACAAGGCTGCATTAAACGAAGCTATCGCTGCTGCGGAAGCATTAGCTGAAGCTGATTACTCAAGAAAATCATGGTCTAACTTACAAACTGCATTAACAGCTGCAAAAGATGTTGCTGCTGATGCAAACGCAACTCAAGAAGTTGTAGACCAAGCAAAAGCTGGATTAGAAGCTAAAACAGCTGCATTAGTTAACGTAGTAGCTGCAAAAGAAGCAATCGCTGCTGCAGAAGCTAAATTAGCAGAAGCTGACAAATATACTGACGAAACAGTAGCTGATTTAACAACAGCTTACAACAACGCAGTATACGCAATTAACTCTAACATTGGATACGTACAAGCAGATGCAGATATGCATGCTGCAAACATCAACAACGCAATCGCTGCCTTAGTTGAAAAACCAGTTGAACCTGAATTAACAGCTCCTGCAAAAGTGGAAAACGTAAAAGCAAAAGATACAAACTACAAAACAATCACATTAACTTGGGATGCATCTGAAACAGCTACAGCTTACGATGTTTACCGTAAAGCATACGACTCTGAAGAATTCAAACTTTACAAAACTGTAGAAGACACTACATTAGCAGTAACTGGTGTAATGACTGGTAAAGAATATGCATTCTACGTAGTAGCGAAAAATGAAGCTGGAGCTGCAGAAGCAAGCGAAACAGTTACAAAAGCTACAACATTACATGGTAAAGTAACATTAGACATCGAAAAAGTTTCAACTGCTACATTTAAATTAAGCTGGAACAAAATTGATGGAGCTACTCGTTACATTGTTTACCGTAAACGTAATGATGACAAAATGAAAAAAGTTCTTACTTTAGGTGC
>JAXJYR010000060.1:0-3229 GCA_036306885.1 Longicatena sp. | reverse complement strand
GTGTGATTGCATCTTCATTTAAAATTTCAAGACGAACTTCATTTGTTAAGATGACATCTTTTAAAGTAACTTCATATTTTGTTCTTGCTGTAAGGTTCGCGTTTTGTTCACTTGCAACTTGCCAGTTTCCTGCTTCATCTAAATATGAAATCACAAATTGTAATGGAGCTTGGTTTGCTTCGGCAAAGATATTAAATGATGAAAGATCACAATATTTATCAAACTTGAAGTTAATTGTTTTGTTCTCCGCAAGTTTTACGCTTGTTTCTTTATTATCATCAGTTAAGACATCAATTGTTTCATCGCCTACTGTTACATTCGCACTATTTCCAATACTATTTACTTTACCCATAACTTCGACTTCATAAATCATATTTGATGCCGCATAGAAGTTTCCATCTTTACAACGATCTAATACACTAATAATTACTTTTTGAATCGTATCATCCACAACCACGTTATAAGATGCTTTCATATCTCCAGCATTGTCTAACATGTCTAAGACAGTTGTACGTGTTCCATCCGCTTTTTCAACTTCCATTTTGAATTTGAAACGTAATCCAGCTTTTTCAAAATATGTAGTGAAAGATTCTACAAATGATGGTTGAACTAAATCTACAGTATAAACAACAGGGACAAATGTATAATCTGCTCCTACATATTCTTTTCTTGACGCTAAGTCTCCATCAATAATTTCATAGGCATCCGCAATTTCATTTGTGTTCACATTTAATGAAGTTGCGATGGCATTACCAGCAATATTTTCAATGATAAAGTCATCTTCTTGGACGGTAATTGGTGCGATGACACGAATTTCCGCAAATCCAAATCCTGCTTTAGAATATTGTCCACCTGTATCTCTTCCTTTGTAATCAACACGTAAAGATTGAATTGTTTTATTCACTGGAATAATATATTTGTCTGGCATGTCGGCATTTGTAGCACCTTTGGTAAAGATTAATTCTTCTTCCCCATTTTCATTTGTTGCATATATATCAAAGATAAAACGCATTCCTGCTTTTTCCATGTATAACTCAATTTGATCCACATATGTTGTTTCTCTTAATGATAAAGATACTTCTGCAGTGTTATTCCCATTTGTTAACCAATATGTTTTTAAATCTCCATCCGTTAAGCATACTGCTGGACGATCACTGAAAGCTGAACTTACAGTCGGTTGAATTCCTTGTACAACATTCACATGTGTATCAGGAAGTTTTAATACTTTAATTTCGGCAAATCCAAAGGCTGCACCATAGAATTGCCCACCTGTATCACGACCATTGTATTGAATCCGAATTTCAGTTAAATCTTTATCGACAGGAATTTGATATCTAGAAGGCATATCAGCATTTGTCGCACCTTTAGAGAATAATAACTCTTCACTACCATCTGCTTTTTTACCATATACATCAAATAAGAAACGTAATCCGGCTTTTTCAAAATGTAATTCTAAAATTTCGACATGTTGTTCAATTCCTAATGGAAGCGTTACGGTTGCCTTTGAATTTCCATTATTCGCAAACCAAACAGTTGTTAAGTCTTCATCTGTTAAATAAGAAATAGGACGTTCTAAATTTGAAGTTGATGTAGCAGTTAAACCTTTCGCTGCATTTACATATTCAATTTTATCTTCTGTTCCAAATACACTAATTTCACGAATTTCAGGAACTTCTCCTTCTCCTATACTATCAAATGTACATCTAATTTGTTTAATACTTTCATTACATGTTAAATCAATTTGACCACCAATATTACCAGATGCATCTTCACTTAATACTTTCCAAGCATCATTTTGGAAGACTTCAATTTTGTAAGTAACAGATAGACCACCTACTACCAATGATTTTAAGGCAATATTGATTTCTTCAACATTTACGATATTATCAAATTCATATGTTAAGACAACTGGCCAATCACTTGTTTGACCTACCCAACCAGTACCTGCATCACCATCCGTTAATAGTTTTAAGTTATCTGCATTGATACTATTTGTAGTTGCGAATAACTTACCTTCTAATAGGTTCATCGTTGCATTTGATTCGATTTCATTTCCTAGCTTATCTAAACTTGTTAAAGAATAGCTATCATATGCTTGCGATGCTAAAGTATATAAAGAACCTTTTGTTGTACTTGTTGTTGGATATGCATAACCTTCATCAGATTTACGATTTACCCATTCCCATTCTGTTGAAAAGAAGTTCATTGATGCTAAACCAGTATCATTCATTAATGACTCACGATAGTTTTCAACCCACATTGTCCAACGTTTTAAATAGTAATCCTGCGTTAAACCAGACCATGCACGATATGAGTAATCAACTAAGTCAGTACGTTGACCACCCCAAGTCGTTACTAAACATCTAGCATTAAATTCAAATAAGTCTTTGGTCCAATCATCAGCCCCTGCAAGCATTGTACGAGCTTGTTCAATCCAAGTACCAGCTTGGAATGAATCACTTGTTGCTAAAATATCATTTTGTAATGCAATCAATTCTAAGAATTTATCAGCATATACATTAAATGATGCTTTATCTCCTGCATAATAAGCATTTAATAAACGTTTATGGAATTCTAAAGAAGAGTTTTGTAATACTTGACGAGCAACATCAGCTAAATCATAAACAAATGCTTCACTATCTTTAAAGTATTCATAGTTATCCAAATATAGTTTTAATACTTCTTCAAATTGTTTTGCATCATATGTAATATTGGTTCTTCCTCCACCTGAAGTAGAAGTGAATTTTTCTCTTGGTCTTACGTTAATTAAAGAACCCGCAATATCATTAATACGACAATCATAAATTGTTTGTAGTAAAACAGACCATGCTTCTTTTAAATCATCATTCACAGCACCATAACGTCTTTCTAAATAATTCATTCCCCATTTCATTGGGTCAATTGGATCTTTCGTCCATGTCATTTCCCATAACATATCATAAATCATTGGACATCTTGAGAATGATTCTGGTGTTACTCCAATTCCTGCCATGTAATCATATTTATCAAAGGCTTGTGGAATTACTTGTGAAATCGCATGTACGTTTGCTTCTAATCCTGGTTTCCCACCAAAGGCATGTAACATATTCCATACCCAAGGAACTTGGTTGTTTTCCATTACGTTTGCATAAGATGCATATTCACTTGATAAGTCAAGAATTAAAGCATTTTCTTTATTTACTAAACCTTTTACTTTGTTATCTGTTAAACGTCCTGCCCATTGTTGGAT
>JAXJYR010000059.1:0-3046 GCA_036306885.1 Longicatena sp. | reverse complement strand
TTTATGATTTATTACAACACTTTACTTAAGAACGATTTTGTACGTTCATGTGTTGGGTGATCAAAGATTTGTTCTGGTGTTCCTTGTTCAACAATTACACCTTCATCCATGAATAAGACGCGACTTCCTACTTCTTTGGCAAATCCCATTTCGTGTGTTACCACAACCATCGTCATACCACTTTTCGCTAAGTCTTTCATTACTTCTAATACTTCTCCAACCATTTCTGGGTCTAAAGCACTGGTAGGTTCATCAAACAACAAGATTTTAGGTTCCATTGCCAGTGATCTGGCAATCGCAATACGTTGTTTTTGTCCCCCTGATAATTGATTTGGATAAGCATCTGCTTTTTCTAGTAAACCGACAATTTTTAATAATTCCAATGCTTTGGCTTTGGCTGCCTCTGGTTTTACTTTTTTTACTTTAATTGGTGCTAAGGTAATATTTTCTAATACAGTTAAATGTGGGAATAAATTAAAGTGTTGAAATACCATTCCCATTTTTTGACGAATACGATTGACATCCACTTTAGGATCGTTAATCATTTCACCATCAATATAAATTTCTCCACCATTTGGTGTTTCTAATAAGTTCAAACAACGTAGGAAGGTACTTTTTCCAGAACCACTTGGACCAATCACAACGACTACTTCCCCTTCTTGAATTGTTTCATTAATACCTAGAAGTACTTTATGATCTTTGAATTGTTTTTGTAAATTTTTAACGGTAATCATAAGAACTCCTTTCTAGCGAATATCTGATTTACGCAATTGTTTTTCAATTGCCCCTAAAGCTAATGTCAACATTTTAATTAAAATAAAGTAGACAACCGCAATCCCAACTAATGGCATAAAGGCTTCATAGGTAGCACTTTTAATAAAGTCTCCCGCTTTTTGAATATCAACTAATCCGACATATCCAACAATTGCCGTTTCTTTAATTAGAGTAATAAATTCATTCCCCATCGCTGGAAAGATATTTTTAATTGCTTGTGGTACGACAATATAAAACATTGTCTGCGCACTTGTTAAACCTAAAGAACGCCCGGCTTCAGTTTGTCCTTTATCAATCGATAAAATACCAGCACGAATAATTTCCGATACATATGCCCCTGAGTTAATCGCAAAGGCAATTGCGGCGATAATCCATTTTTCCCAATGCACACTCGCAAAGACAACGAAATAAATAATCATTAATTGGGTTACAGATGGAGTTCCACGAATTACATCAGTATAAACGCTTCCAATCAAGTTCAAAATTTTACTTTTAGATAAGTTACATACCGCAATGATAAACCCAATGGCCAATCCTAATATCGCAGCTAATAAAGCTACTTTAATCGTTACACCAATTCCATCGACAATTAACATATAACGATCATCTTCAATAAAACATGTATAAAAATCTTCAATCAGATTATTTAACCAATCTATTTTTTGATACCATTCCATATGGAACCCCCTTTTTTTATAATGACTTCCCTATTATATAATTGTTGAAAGAAAATATCAATATTTGTTTCATGAAAATTTCATAATTGTTTTCATTTTTCATTTTTTTGTAAAAAAAAGCAAAGAGGTCTCTCCTTGTCTTTTCTTATCATTCTCTTAATTGAGGTATCAATGGTTACAAATGATGTATATACTTTAGTACCATTGATGAGCGCATAGGCTCTGATTTGATAGGTATAGCTACTTCCTGTTTTTAATGAAGCTGTAGTAATCGTAATATTGTTTGTTTTTAAATGACGATATGCACCACCATCTTTACTACGCTAAATTTCATAATAACTCATACCTACTAATTTATCAAAGCTAAACTTAACACTTCCATTTTCAACCATAGCATTTACATTTGTAATCATCATATTATCTGCGTTAATGTTACCTTCTACTACATTCGAACCATTGGTCATAGCACGCTCACTAGCATCATAGCGAGCTACTTTGACTTGATATTGATAGCTATTCGGCATCCTTTCCTTTTTTTCATTATAAACTTTTTTATAAAAGAGAAAAACAGTGATTATAAAATATGATAGAATAAAACCAATGGAAGTGATACAATGAACAAAGATTGGGAACAATTATTAAATATCAATACGGAAGGCGATGATGATGGTTTAAGTGATCTTCATCATCATCGTTATGAACCTACTCCCTACGGCGTATTAGAACGCCTCTTAGATAGTGGTTATTTAAACCATGCCAAGTATTTAATCGATATTGGTTGTGGAAAAGGTCGAATACCAATCTTTTTTGCCCAAACCTTAGGTATCCCGACAATTGGAATTGATTTTGATGAAAAATTAATACGCATCGCCCAAACCAATCGTCTTCAATCTCAACACGCTACTAACATTCAATTTATTTATGGTACAGCTGAAGATTATACCTTTACAAGTGAAGATGCCATTTATTTCTTTAATCCTTTTTCTTTAAAAATCTTTCAAAAGGTTTTAGCACATATTATTCAATCTTATTATGAACATCCACGTCTGATCCGTTTATTCTTTTATTATATGGATGATGATATGTTAGCTTATATGATGATGCAGAATGAGTTTCTATTTGTGGATGAAATCGATTGTGAAGATTTATATGATCACAAAGATAGCCACGAACACATTATGATATTTGAAACCTATGCCTAAAAAAAAGCAATCACTACGATTGCTTTTTTATGATTAAAACTTACCTGAACTTCCTCCTGAGTCAAAGCTACTTGAAGAACGTGATGAACTGCGGTCATCGTCTCGAGGTCGGGCTGTACGAACAACATTCGAATATAAGAAATAATCTTGTGATGTACGCATACGCATACTGTTTTTGATCAGATAATCTCTTGCTTGTGGTTTCATTTCTACCATTTTACATTGTTTCACTAATGACATTCTCACAATAAAGGCAATAATTAAACCAAGTAGTAATCCTCCACCAGCTCCCATCATAAAGATGGTACCTTTATTTTGTTCATAATATAATTTATCTAATTCATCATAGTAATCTGCCCCATGATTTTTATACAATTGATAGTAGGTTGATAC
>JAXJYR010000058.1:0-16203 GCA_036306885.1 Longicatena sp. | reverse complement strand
TAAGACAGTCATAGAGCTTTTCCCTACTCCACCTTTACCACTCATAACCCCAATAATATTGGCAATTTTGTTATTAGGATTATTTTTAACTCCACATTCGTTTTCGTTTTTGCCACATTTTCCTTTACTTGGGCAGCTTGAACAGTTACTCATATTCATCTCTCCTATCTTAACTGTTTAAAAAAACTTTTACCATTGATATATGGTGATTTAACATTGAAATTTTCAGCTATTGTAGCTGCGACATCGCCAAAACAATTCCGTTGCACAAGATGACCTTTTCCTTGCATCGAAGGACTGTAGGCGATGAGTGGTACATTCTCACGAGTATGATCACTACCTCTATAAGTAGGATCGTTTCCATGATCTGCAGTAATAAGTAATAAGTCATCCTGATTCATATTTTCGATAAATTGGGTGAGGCGTTCATCAAATTGTACTAATTCTTGGTGATAGCCCTCTACATTACGGCGATGTCCCCATAACATATCAAAGTCTACCAAATTTATGAAGCAAAGTCCATTAAAATCTTCTTTTTGTAGCTGAATCGTTTGATTCATGCCTTCAATACTGGATTTGCTTTTGATATATCTCGTTATTCCTTGACCACAAAAGATATCGTTAATTTTCCCCACTCCAATTACATCATAGTTTGGATGTAATGCATCTAGTAATGTGGGTTGAAATGGTGGTAAAGCATAATCGACACGATTACTGGTACGAACAAAACTATCTTTATCTTCTCCAATAAAAGGACGCGCAATTACACGTGCTACTTTGATATCACCATCTTTGGTCATATTACGTGCAATTTGGCAACAACGATATAATTCGTCTAGACCAAAATATTGCTCATGGGCAGCGATTTGTAAGACACTATCACTTGATGTATAGATAATCATATCACCAGTTTTAATCACTTCTTCTCCATATTGTTTGATGATTTCTGTCCCACTCGCAGCACAGTTTCCAACATAGCCATGTCCACAGGCTTGTTTTAATTGTTCCATAAATGATAGTGGGAAACCTGTTTCAGTAAAGGTTTGAAAGGGTTCATCTACAATACATCCCATTAACTCATAATGACCACTTAAGGTATCTTTCCCTTGGCTTTGTTCTTGCATCGTGCAGACATATCCTTGCGCATTATAGTTATATGGAAGATGTGGTAATGATATAATGTTGCTAATTCCTAACTGATATAAGGCATTTTGAGGAAATGGTTGATGTTGCATCACATGATAAAGGGTATTACTTCCTTCATCTTGATATAGGTTTGCATCTAAAGCACCTCCACAGCCTAAAGAATCCACAACAATTAAAAATATTCTTTTATATTTGTTCATCTTCTTCCTCCTGACAACGAGGGTGTATTTGAGTATATTGTTCACATAGTCTTTTGTTTTGTATATGGGTATAGATTTGTGTTGTTGTAATATCGGCATGACCTAATAATTCTTGGACACTACGTAAATCAGCTCCACCATCTAATAGATGGGAGGCAAAACTATGACGAAAGCTATGAGCAGAAAGAGCTTCATTTAATCCACATTTTTTTAAATTCTTTTTAATTAAAGTATGAACACTGCCACGCTGAAGCATTTTTCCATGTTCATTTAAAAATAAATATTCAGTTTGTTTTTTAAGTCGTTTGGGACGAACTTGCTCTAAGTAGAGCATTAAAGCTTCAATACAGCGTTGATGAATTGGTATCATTCGTTGTTTATTACCTTTACCATGAATTCGTAATACATGGTTTTGAAGGTGTAAGTCGCTATATTGTAGATGACATAATTCACTTACTCTTAGTCCACATCCGTATAGTAATTCTAATACAGCTTTTTCAAAAATATCTTTATCACTTTCAGAAAAGCTCTCTAAGAGATATTTAATGTCGTCATGATTAAAATACTTAGGAAGTGCTTTTGTGCTTTTAAAAGCTTTTAAATGAAGTGTTGGATTATTTATTGTGAAGTAAGTCATACTTAAATAAGTATGAAATTGTTTGATGGTACTTAAAGCATGATTCACACTCGTGCGTTTCATTGTTTCTAATAATGAATGTAGATAATCATAGATTACAAAATAAGTGATATCACTCGTATCATAGATACCTTCTAAATCTAAATAATAAGCATATTTTTTTAATTCATTTTGATAAGAAGAAATCGTATTGATACTTTTTTTATCAACCCATTTTGAATAATATAAATAATCTTGAATTGCTTCTTCTATCTGCATTCCTTCCACCTCATCGTTCAATCATTTTCATTGGAAGAACTTGTGTTTTACGTTTTCCATCTTTAATTGCTTCAATTAATACAGCAGTTGAACAATCATGACTAGGATCATATACAAACTGAATTTTTGATAAACAAAAACGATGTTGGTATAAAATCGAAATTAATTCCCCTAAACGATCACTGCGATGAACCAAATAAAAACGTCCTTTAGTTTGTAATGCTTGACTTGCTTTTTCACAAAGGGTTTCAAAGCTTAAGTATTTTTCATGTCTAGCAATACATAAAGCCTCGTTTTGATTACGATTCCCACTAGGTGGTGTTGGAAAATAAGGGGGATTACATATAACACAATGAGCATAAGGCATTTTCATATAAGAAACATCGCCTTCTATCACTTCATAGGGTACTCCACATGTTGAAAGATTATGGCGAGCTAATTCACAAGCATCTTTTTGAATTTCAATTCCAATTAAGCTTTTTGCCCCTTTTTTCGCTGCGGCTAATAATAACGCTCCGTTATTTGTTCCGATATCTAATACTATTTCATCTTTATGAATTTCCATAAATTGTGCAAGCAATGCTGTATCTGTATTAATACGAAACATATCTTTACGTTGGTGTAAGTAAATATCCGTACCGTGTAAATAATCATATGTAAAATTGTCTTTCATGATATCACATCCATTACTATATTTTACACCACAAAAGAATAACTCTCAAGAGCTTAATCTTTGAAATAATAAAGCAAGTTGTTGGAGCAAAGATGCTTTGATATAAGATGATAATAGAATAAATAGTAAAATCGTAAGGATTCCATTTAAAAAGGGATGAATCCATACATGTATATTTAATTGTTTGATACTAATACAACAATGAAATATTCGTATTGATAATTGAATGGTTATACTTGCAATCATAATTAACACAATGATATCCATGATAAATTGGGGTATTAAGGTTAATATAATACCTAAAAACCCTTTATAAGCATAAGTATGAATAAATAAGATACTACTATATCCTGCTTGTACCCCTTTACTAAATAAAAGGAAGCTAATTAAAAAAGGTCCGATTACACTTGTACCTAATAACAAATAGATTAAGAAGGATATTAGATATGAAAAACAAGATGTTTGAAATAAAGAATGATCTTGTCCTTTTAATTGGATAAAATATTGTTTTAAAAAGGATTGTTCATCAGGTTCTATGTAATAGGATAATAAAATACCAGTTAATATTCCAAAAAATAATAAAATACAGAGATAGTGGATCATTGATTTAGGTTTTTTCTGTTTATGTTTCATAATATCACCGCTATATATTATGTTAGGGATGATTAAAATATGAAAAGAAACATCTTAACGATGTTTCTTTTGTTGATTTAATAAAGCACTAGCTTTGATAAATGATGCATTAGGAATCGCTTTATTTAATTCTTTTAAAATTTCTTCGGTGTCATTATAGATAACTTCTTCAAATAAATTCATTTGAGCACCACTTTCTTGGTTAAAGAATGATGCTAATCCAATCCCTAAATGACGAATGGGTGCACCATTATAATGACGATCAAATAAATATAATGCATGTTCTAATATGATATTATAATCATTTGTATAGGTGTTTATTTGTAAGGAACGTACCATGTTTGTAAAATCATAGTAACGAATCGATATTGATATCATTGCCCCTTTGACACCTTCTGATTGGGCTCTTTTACTTAAGGAAATCGCAAGGCTTTTAAATACTTGTTTTACTTCATCATAATCAGTAATATCTTTATCTAAGGTTGTAGATTGGGATAAGGATGAAATACTACTTGAGTATACAAGTTGATTAGAGCCATTCCCTTTTGCATGAGAAATAGCACTATAGCCTTGTTTACCTAGGGTACGAAGTAAAAAGTTTTCATATTCAGGTTTGGTTAAATCACCAA
Source organism: Longicatena sp. (assembly GCA_036306885.1). Taxonomy (GTDB): domain Bacteria; phylum Bacillota_I; class Bacilli_A; order Erysipelotrichales; family Erysipelotrichaceae; genus JAXJYR01. The sequence continues at coordinate 12,027 of JAXJYR010000058.1, read as the reverse complement.
TCGTTTCAATTCCATTGGCTTTTAGGATTGGAATACTTTTCTTTCCAATTCCCCACATTTCTTCAATTGGTAAGGGCCATAATTTCTTTTGAATTTCTTGTTTTCGTAATATCGTAATTCCCATTGGTTTTCGCATATCGCTTGCCATTTTAGCTAAAAATTTATTTGGGGCTACTCCAATACTACATGGTAATCCTAAATCATCATATATACTCTTTTGAATCATCCACGCTAAATCCATAGGACGTTTAAATTTTTTGATAATATCTGTGACATCCATATAGCATTCATCAATACTTGCGATTTCAATGGCATTGGTGAAGCGTTGTAAATAGCGAAAAAAACGTTGCGATATTTCTTCGTAGTAGGAATGATTACCTGCGACAATAATTAAATCCTTACATTTTTCTTGCGCTATCATTAACGGCATAGCACTTTGAACTCCATATTTACGAGCTTCATAATTGGCGGCACATACAACACTGCGGCGATGTAAGCCAGCTACTACAAGTGGTTTATCTTTATATTGGGGATATTTTAATATTTCTGCATTGGCAAAAAATGCATTTAAATCGATATGAAAAATTACACGACCAGCCATAAACTACCTCATTTCTATAAGTATTATAGTGATTATTTATTGTTTTGACAATTAAAATGAAAAAATCCTTTAGACATCATCTCTAAAGGATTGCGTTATTTAACGATAAGCATATGTAGTTTTGGGAGTTGTGTTTAAACGGTGTTCTAAACGCAGCTTGTCAGAAAGCATTGCGATGAATTCAGAATTTGTTGGTTTTGCCTTACTTGCAGAAATGGTATATCCAAAAATATCATCAATCGCATCAATGTTTCCCCGATTCCATGCAACTTCAATCGCATGTCGAATGGCACGTTCAACACGTGAAGCTGTTGTCGTATATTTTTTCGCAATATCAGGATATAATACTTTAGTAATTTGACCTAGAAAATCAACATTTAAGTAGGTTTCTAAAATCGCTGTTCGTAAATACATATAGCCTTTAATATGGGCAGGAATACCAATTTCATGTAATAATTCAGTGATTTCAGTTTCTAGTTGTAAACGTCTTAATTCATCATTACTAATATCATTTTGGTGCGTCGTATAGATATTAGTTTTGACAGGTTTGTAGTGAAAACCACAGATAAAGTTAAGTTTATCAATTAATTCATCACTTTCAAATGGTTTCATCAAGATATAAGATACATCATAGTTTTGAATCTGTGTTAAAATCATATCGTTTGAAAAAGGGGTTGTGACGATAATATGATTTACTTGTACTTGATGCTTCTTTAATTCAGAAAGAACGGTTATCCCGTCTTTTTTAGGCATAATCAAATCTAAAATAAGAATGTCAATACTTTTGCCTCGTAATTCATGTAAGCATATTTCTCCATTAATGGCGGTTCCAATCACTTCATATTGTTCTGTGTTAAATAATGCTTTTTTGATGGAATGAATCATTTCCATACTGTCATCGACAAGATAAACGGTTTTTCTTTTATTCATATCTTTTTTCTCTCCTTTGCCACTATTATAGAGAAAAAAACCTTCTATTCGCAACTCAAATGAAACACAATTTTTTTTGTAAACCCTTTACTTTTTAAAGTGGATATAATATCAAATATTTAATTCATAAAAACATATTATTTTCAAAACCTATCATGAAAAGTTTGTATAAAAAAGCCATGTTTGATTTATTTTTTGTTAATATTTGTAGCTTTTCGACAATAAAAAAAGGGATGATAAAGTATTTATCATCCACTTATTTCATATCATTATTTTGTTGTAAAGTTATCGAAGTAACCTTGAATTAAGATAATTGGAGTACCTTTATCTCCACTTCCACTTGTTAAGTCACATAAACTTCCGATTAAGTCAGTTAATTGACGAGGTGTTGTACCTTGTGAAGCCATGTTTCCAACTAGGTTATCTTGTTTTTGACGAATACTTTCGCTAATTGCTTCTTGTAGTTCTTTACCACTTAAGTTTGCAAAGTCATTGTCAGCTAAGTATTTTAATTTTAATTCATTTGGTGTACCGATTAAACCATCTGTAAATGCTGGCGAAACAACTGGGTCAGCAAGTTCCCAAATTTTTCCTTGAGGATCTTTGAAAGCTCCATCTCCATATACCATTACTTCAACACATTTTCCTGTACGGTCTAAGATTTCTTTTTGAATATCTACGACTAAATCTTTACATTCTTGTGGGAATAATTTGATTTTGTCTTCAGTAGATTTGTTAGAACCTAATAAACCATATTTTGCGTTGTATCCACTTCCGTTTACTGATGCAGTTAAAATGTCATCTAAACCACATACAGCTTTTGCACCATTTGCTTTTAGAATACGTTTTGTACGAGCTCTAGTGTGAATATCACAGTTTAATACACAATCAGTGTAGTTTAAGATTGTTTTTGCTTGGTTTGCAAAAACGATTTCAACCTCTGCACCTTCACCTTTTATGATACTTCCATAGTATTCAACGTAATCAACACCTGTAAATTCGTGTTTATTTTCCCCAAATAATTCACGATATTTTTCAAGAGTCAACACATCAGAGTAAGGGTTAATACCCGCTTCATCTAGTTGATCATAAGTTAATAATGCGTTTCCAACTTCATCACTTGGGTAACTTAGCATTAAAACTACTTTTTTACATCCTCTTGCAATACCTTTTAAGTTAATTGCAAATCTGTTACGAGATAAGATTGGGAAAATAACACCTACAGTTTCTCCCCCTAATTTTGCTTTAACATCAGCAGCAATATCATCAACTGATGCATAGTGTCCTTGTGCACGAGCAACGATTGATTCAGTGATCCCAATAACATCACGATCTCTTAACGAGAACCCTTCACTTTCACAAGCTCCTAATACACTTTCTACTACAATATCAACAAGATTGTCACCTTCACGAATGATTGGGCAACGTACACCTCTGGAAATCGTTCCGACTCTTCTTTCCATATAAATAACCTCCTATAAGAGTGAATGTCGTAATGTGTCCCATTACTTTACAATTATACTATGTGATGATTTGATATGCAAGTATATCATATCTATCATTTCGTATTTTTTTAACTTCTATTTATTTTATTAACCAGCTTTTTCCAATCAAAAAAGGATAGCAAAAGCCATCCTTCTATGTATGATTAACGGTTTAAAATCAAACGTGTTAATTCAACTGGATCAACGATTTTTCCGTCTTTGTAAACACGCATGTTTCCTGATGCGATTTCGTCAATTAGGATAACTTCATTGTTGTTGTAACCAAATTCAAATTTAATGTCCCATAAGTCAAGACCAATTTCTTTTAAATCATCAGCAACAATTTTAGTGATTTTTAATGTTTGTTCTTTCATGCTAGCAAACATTTCTTCACTCATAACACCTAATGCAGCTAATCCTTCAGATGTAACTAGTGGATCACCTAATGCATCGTTTTTAAAAGTACATTCTACATATCCACCTTCAAGAACTGTACCATCTTTAATGTATTCACCATAGCGACGAATAAAGCTTCCTGTCGCAACTAAACGACAAATAACTTCTAATCCGTGACCAAACACTGTAGCTGGTAATACTTCCATTGTAGCATCTTCAATGTTTGCACTAACATAGTGAGTTTTAATTCCTGCATCTTTTAATAATTCAAAGTAACGAATAGATGTTTCTAAGTTTGCACGACCGATACCATCGATTGTTAAACCTACTGTATTTTCACCTGGATCAAAAACCCCATCTTTTCCTGTACAGTCATCTTTAAATTTCAACATTACATTTCCATTGTCTAGACGATAAACATCTTTTGTTTTTCCAGAATATACCTTTTCCATTTTTTACCTCCTATGTTTAATGATATACATTAAACAACGATTTGATTTTATCAAAGATTTTATATGTATTCAATATTTTTTTTACAATTCGTTTAATTTTTTTTCTTTTAAATATTCAATAAGTATAAAGATAACAATATCATTAGACATGCAAATATTTGATGTTTGTTTAAGCGTTCCTTAAAAAAGATGAAACCAATAAAAGTAATTAGTAAAATAGTTGCGATAGAAAAGATTGGATAAACCATAATGGCAGGTATATATTTTAAAGAAGCTAATAAAAAATATGCAGAATAATAATTAGGAACTCCAATCAAGGTACCAAATAATGCCATTTTCCAATTGAATTTTTCTTTATGGTGAATACATAAAATAAAGCATAATAGAAAAGCGAATAAGAAGGTGTAAATTAAGAATAATGAAGATTCTTGCATGTTACCATAATATTCAAAAACTTTACTCATCGCATCACCTAATCCACCCATTAAAAAAAGCCAAAATAACGATAAGGATAATGTGTTTTGATGATGATTTTTTTCATAATTCATCATAAACATTGCGATAAAGGCTAATATCATTCCGATAATTTGTATCCATGTTGGAATTTCATGAAATAACACAACAGATAATAAAATAGGTACAATTAATCCCAGCTTCATAAATAGTCCCGATAATATCATACCGTTTTGAGCGATGTTTCGTTGATATAAGACAAAGGACACAAGATATAGTGATCCTTGTAGAAATCCCATTGTAAGTGTTGTGTTAAAAGTTAAATGAGGTATTGTTTCTTGATGTATAAGCGATACACCTAAGCATATTAAATAATTCCAACATAGCATTCCATAGCTATTTGATACCCATTTTGAACTAAGGCGCATTACAACTGATATGGTACAACTACTGATAATTGCTAATAATAAATAAATCATACTTTCCATCCATTCTTTCTTTTATGGTTCATCATTTAATGAACATATGCACTTATATTAGAGTGACATCTAGCATTTATTGTATCACAGGAATTAAAAAATGACAGGATGAACCTGTCAATTTTAGTTAAAGTTTTAGGCTTTTACCAAACGTAATGTTTCTCTTGCGATAGCTAATTCTTCATTGGTTGGTACTACCATTGTAACTACTTTTGCATCTTCATCAGAAAGAATGATTTCTTCTCCGCGTATTTGGTTACGTTCTTGGTTAATGTTTGTACCTAAATATTCAATATATTTTCCAATTTTATTACGTACAACAATATTATTTTCACCTAATCCTGCTGTAAATACAATGACATCTACACCTTGCATTGCGGCCGTATAAGCACCAATATATTTTCCGACACGATATGCATAAGTATCTAAGGCAAGCGTAGCGTATTCATTTCCTTTATCACTAGCTTCCACTAAATCACGAAAATCACTTGATGTTCCATTTGATAATCCGTATACTCCCGATTGTTTATTTAAAATATCGTTTACTTCAGCGATGGTTAATTGTTCTTTTTCGGCAATAAAAGAAATAATAGCTGGATCTAAATCACCGCTTCTTGTTCCCATAATAAGACCTTCTAATGGTGTTAATCCCATTGAGGTATCAATTGATTTTCCGTATTTTACAGCTGAGATAGAGGCTCCATTTCCTAAATGACATACAATGATTTTTAAATCATCACGATTTTTTCCTAAAATTTGGGCTGCACGTTTAGAAACATAGTCATGACTTGTCCCATGAAACCCATAACGTCTGATTTTATAGTTTTGATAATATTGGTAAGGAATACCATACATATACGCGTGTTGTGGCATTGTTTGATGGAATGCAGTGTCAAATACCGCAACATTTGCAATAGAAGGCATAATCTCTTGACAAGAAGAAATACCGATTAAGTTTGCAGGATTATGTAATGGAGCTAATTCGTTACATTCTTGAATTGCTTGAAATACTTCATCATTGATAATCACTGAATGAGTGAAAGCTTCTCCCCCATGTACCACACGATGTCCAATCGCTCCAATTTCGCTTAAGGATGAAATCACACCTACTTGTTTATCAGTTAATTTGGAAATCACTGCATTGATTGCGATTTTATGATTATTCATTTCTAGTTGTTCACTCATTTTTGCTTGTCCATCACATTGATGAGTAAGAGTACCACCATGAATTCCAATTCGTTCACAAACACCTTTTGCTAGCACTTTTTCACTATCACTATCAATTAATTGATATTTTAAAGAAGAACTTCCACAGTTTAAAACTAAAATTTTCATATCTAATCTCCTAATTTTTTATCATAAATTATTATAAACATTTTTAAGAAAGCTTGCAAATGAATATAATGATTCCCTTTGTTATTTCATTGATTGTTAAAGAAACAAAATAGAAGACGTGTATATGTTAAAGTAATTATCTTTGAACAAATGTCAGTGCTTTAATAATTAAAAACGCAAACACAAATACAGAAGCATATGGCTGTTGACCTATGATAAATAACCCTACAGCTATTGTATTAATGAATAAAGATATTTTACTTTTGTTACGAATCCAAAGCATATGATTATAATTACGTAAGGTAAGAGTAAGGATACCAAGTAAAGTCATTCCAATGACAATTAAGAAATATAAAACTTTTACATAAGGTTGAATCTCATTTAATGCTAGTAGTGATACTTCATGGACAACACCGTTTGTTTTTTGTCCGAAGAATGGCAACCAAAATAGTAAAGCTACACTACAATCAAGTAATCCATAGATCATATCTCTAATATATAACTCTTTTAGTTTATGATCTTCCTCTGCAATAACTAAAAGATCATCACTAGATAAAAGATTATCTAATGTTACTGCAAACAATTTTGATATCGCTTTTAAGGATTCGATGTTTGGCATACCTCTTCCCGATTCCCATTTCGATATCGTGCTACGAGATACAAAAAGGATTTCAGCAAGTTCTTCTTGAGTAAGACCCTTTTGTTTTCGCAGTTCTTGTAACTTTTCTTTAAATTCCATTTAATTTCTCCTGTTTAGTTTGATTAGAATAAAATATTGATATAAATAATATAATGCATTACTTAATAATATTGCCCCAATGATATCAGTAATCCAATGAACTTTTGATAAAATACGTATGATAATCATAAAGATAGAATAAATCATTGTTAAAGAAATGATAATTCTTTTAGATTGTTTATCATTTAGATAAATTTTAATATTGTAGGCAAAAGTTTTCATGATACATAATACGAGTAGTGTTGTAGAAGAAGGATATGATACTTCTAATGCACCATTGATTAAAATTGGTCGATAGTTTACAGGAATGACTTCAAATAAAAGATAAACTCCTAGTAATAATACATAATAAAACCCTAATATTAATAGATTGTAATCAAATTTGAAAATACTTTTACGTTTGATAAGCTGATAACATCCTATCAATGCATATACAACACATATCAGTAATGGGATGATACTTAACCAATCTCCTAGTTGATATAGAAAGAGGTTCTCTTTGGTTAATTGGTGGAACCATAAATTTAACGTTCCAAAACCAACGAATGTGGCTGTGGTAGGAATCAATTTTACATCTACGACTTTGACAAATATCGTAAATATAATGAATAAGATTGTAGTAAGAATGCTACATAATAGACTTTTGTTTGTTTGTTTCATTTTTGTTCTCCTTTGTTATGACAATACAACCATAACAAAATAAACGAAGAAGTAAAAGAAACGCTTAGAATCATGATGATACTTATCGTATCATTGTTAATTTATAAGTCAAATAACTTATTTATTTAAGTACCAATCATGATCACCATGATAAATCATCAGTTTAGTTTGTCCCCCATCGATACAAATATTTTCACCAGTAATAAAGCTTGCTTTATCTGATGCTAGAAATAAAACTAAATGGGCGATGTCACTTGGATTTCCTACTCGACCAACTGGTTGTTGGATGGCATCAGGACCACTAAAAGTTGTATTGGTTGTATCAATCCATCCTGGTGAAATGGAATTGACCCGTACTGTTCCTGCTAAACTAATTGCTAAGGCATGAGTTAATGCGGAAATACCACCTTTTGCTGCTGTATAGCTTTCAGTTTGCGGTTGACTCATTCGATCTCTTGAAGATGAAATATTGATAATACTAGCACCTTGTGAAAAATAAGGTAGAAATAATTTACTTAAATAAAACGGTGCAATAACTCCTACATTTAATGCAGTTTGAAATTGTTCATAGCTACATTCATTAATTCCCTTCATTTGTGGCGGTGCATTATTGATTAAGACATCGACATGTCCATATTTTTGAATGACATCTTTAGCAAATAATTCTAAATGTTCTTTATTCCCTACATCGCCAACAAAATGATCTCCTTCGATACAATCAATCACACAAACATGAGCATGTTGTTTTTTGAAAGTATTTGCTAATTCTAAACCAATCCCTTGTGCTCCTCCAGTAATGACAATAACTTTATTTTTAAATTCCATATTTTTACCTCTTTCTTAATTTATTATGATAATCATAACATATGAAACGCTTATATGAATAAAATGGATTTGATATTTGTAATAAAAAAATATATATATTATTATCGTTTTGCTTTCTATAAATATCTATTGTATACTAATCAAAAAGGATGGAATATTTATGAAAGAATTTTTAACTTATTTTTTTGGGCAAGGAAGTGAACCTGAATTTTCTTTATTTACCCTTGCACATATTTTACCAATCTTACTGTTATTTGTAGGTTTATTTGCGTTATATCGTTACCGTGATGTGATTCGAAACTCTAAATATGAAACGAATATTCGTTATATTATTGGTTTTATATTGATTATTTGTGATATGTCATATTATTGGCGTCTAGCAGCTTGTCCTGACTTATCGGTTGGAGTAGTCGAAAACCTTCCTGTTGGAGTATGTGCTTGGTCAGTTATCTTTTGTGCCTTTATGATGATTGGAAAAAGTCAACGCTTATTTGATATTGTCTATTTCTGGTTATTATGTGGTTCAATCTTTGCGTTAATTACACCAACTCCATTAACATATTGTGGTCCGACTAGATTTAGATTTTATCAATTTTGGATTGAACATACGATGGGTTACATCGCCTTATTCTATATGATATTTGTTCATCGTATGCGACCAAATATTCGCTCGATGATACGTTCATATACTGCTTTATTAGCACTTGCGGCATTTGCGGCTTGGGTAAATTATATGGTACCAGGTGCGAATTATTTATATATGGCTCGTCCTGAGAGCGCACCTTCAATTTTAGATATTTTACCACCTAATTATGCTTTAAGAATTGCGATTATTGTTGTTGCGATTTCCTTCTTATATGTTCTTGCATATTTACCTTGGTATCTTAAAGATAAACAAAAGGTTAATGCTTCCTAAACTAAAAAAGATCTAACATTGTTAGGTCTTTTTTTGTAATTGTATGAGTTTAAAAAATACTTAATTCCATTACTAAGCTAAGTCTAATCAGTAATTGGACCCCAGCTACACTATTACCATGTGAATCTAATGCAGGGGCAAATACACCGATTCCCATTTTATTCGGGATAACTCCCATAATTCCGCCACCAACACCACTTTTAGCAGGAAATCCAACGTTTAAGGCAAATTGACCTGAACCATCATACATTCCACATGTAGCTAATGTCGCATTTACATATCTTGCGTATTCTTTCGGAAAAATTCGTTCATTTGTAGCTAAATCCATACCATGGTGTGCAAAGATATATGCGATTTTGGCTAAATCACGACAATCTACAAGAATGGAACATGCTTTAAAGTAACAATCAAGAATATCTTCTACATCATCGTCAATGAGTCCATAAGCTTTTAACATATATGCTAAAGCACGGTTTTTATTACCAGTTTCTTTTTCTGATAAATATACCGATTCATCAATTTGTAAACTAGGATTATTCGTAAGCTTACGAGCTAAGTTTAACAATCGTTCAAACTTAATATCATAGGTTTCTCCAACAATTAATGTACATAAGGCAATGGCACCTGTATTGATCATAGGATTAATATTAGCTCCTGTTAATGCTTGATCACTATAGTTAAAGGCATCAAAAGGTTTACCAGTAGCCTCTACTCCAACTAAAGAGCGTACTTTATCAATGCCGTTATCCATTAACGCTAATAACAAAATCAAAGGTTTTACAACACTTTGCATGGTGAATTTGTCAAAACAATCACCTGCATAAACATCTTCCCCATCTGTTGATGTAAGATAAATTCCAACTTTATTTCCATCAGCGACTGCCAATTGTGGAATATAAGAGGCAACACTTCCTTGTGAAGCAAATTTACTAGCTTCAGTAACTAAATTTTCTAATAATTTTTTCATTGATTCAACTCCCATTTATGCTATATATTTTTTTGTACAGCAGCTACGATGCGTATAATATCAATACTCATTTGTTCATTTAAGATTGGACTTTCACTCAGCCCATTTTCGATACATTCAATTGCATGTGTAATTTCACCTTCAAAATCACTTTCCATCGAAACCTCGATACAAGAAATTGTATCATTCTGATGTAGGAACGCTTTTGTTCCTTTCCAATAAGCAGGGATTTCTATATATCCTTGATCTCCAATTAATAGTGCAGAACCTTTGTCTTTGATATGATAAAACCAATTACATACAAGTGATGCATAAATTCCATTTGAATAAAAAACATTCGCATCCATACCAAAATCACACTGAAAATGTTGGTGACGAATGGCATCTACTTCAAAATTTTTGATTGGTGAAGCTGCATAATAATGCGCAAGTGAAATAGGATACACTCCAATATCATAGCTACAGCCACTCATATTATCATTTAATACCCAATGATTTGCGTCTACATCCTCTAAAATATCGCAACAATATTGCGCTTTAATGGTATGCAGTTTACCAATAATCCCTTCATCTATCATTGTTTTGATTTTTTGATTTAATGGTGTAAACATTGTTTTCTCAGCTTCCATTAAAAACAAATTGTGACTTTTGGCATAAGTAAATAATTCCTGAATTTGAACTTCCGTTTGAACCATTGGTTTTTCACAAATAACATGTTTTCCATGCTCTAAACACATTTTGATTTGTTCATAATGTAAACTGTTTGGAGTACAGATATATACTAAATCAACATTTGAATCATTTAACATTTCAAGATAGTTTCCATAATAAGTTGTAGAACCATATTCTTGGGCAAATTGCATAGCTTTATCAAGGCTTCTAGAAGCTACTGCATATAAACAAGCTTTTGGGCTACATAAAATCCCTTTTGCGACACGTTTTGCGATGTTTCCTAATCCTAAGATTGCAACATTTTTCATATTAAATCTCCTTTTATTATTTAAAATTTAATACTTCGTATCTAATATTATATAACATTTTCAATAAAAGGAAAACAAGATAATCAAACCTATTATTAGTTCATATTGTTGCGTATAGATATTCATGCTATACTGATTTTAATACATAAGAGAGGATATTTGTCATGACAACAAAAATTAGAATGTATCATTGTGGGTTTGGTGATTGTTATCGATTAACGGATAAAAATGCAAAACATTTATACGTTGATTTTGGAATTCATCGCCTTTGTCCTAATTTAGATGAATGGAAACAAAAACAATATGATTTTATTATCAATGATATGCCACCACAAGCAGATTTTATACTTACACATTATCACTATGATCATTATGCAGGTTTAATTTATATGATGAAGCATAGTAAATATCGTTTTCAAAATATTTATATTCCTGATGTTTGGAGGATTGGTGATAGTGTAAAAGTAGTGCAATTACTTTTATATAAAGACTTATTATCAAAAACAGTGCTGAATAATAATCTTTCTCTATTACGATTTCTTATTTCAATTTGTCATTGTCATGGTAAAATATTTTTTATTCAAAGAAATCATCGTATTCAAAATGATTATATTGACTTATGGCCTTCAGAAGATATGGTGAATAAGGAAGCCTCAAAACTATATAAAAAATTAAACATAGAAGGATTACCATTTGCTGCCAAATTAACAAATATCGCAAGTCATTTATGTGCATTGATGCGTGAAATTGGAGCATTAGAAGAATATCATGAAGTAGATCAATACGCTATAAATTCAGAAAGTGTCAAAC
>JAXJYR010000057.1:0-4434 GCA_036306885.1 Longicatena sp. | reverse complement strand
GTCCAACAGGTAGTGGTTGTCCTCCTCCTGTAATACATCCACGTTTACATGCCATTACTTCTACGAAGTCATAGTATACTTCACCATTTTTCATTCTTGTTAATAAGTCACCAGCAGCTTTCAGACCGTTTACGATGGCGATGTGTACATCACGTTCTCCAACTTTAACAGTTAAAGTTTTTACTTCTTCATCTCCACGTACACCAATATATGCAATTGCTTCTAGGTCTTCTTGACGACTTGAGTTCACAATACGACGTAATACAGCTTCTGTTACCCCACCAGTTACACCAAAGATAGCTGCGGCACCAGATGCTAATCCAAATGGCATATCTAACGCTTCTGATGAAATGATACTTAAATCGATTCCACTTTCTTGAATCATGTGAGTTACTTCTGTTGTTGTTAAAACGTAGTCAACGTTTTGCACACCATCTGTAAAGTGTTCTGGACGTAAGATTTCATCTTTTTTTGCAGTACATGGCATAATTGACACAACGATTGTTTCACGAGTATCTTCTTTGTTTAATTTTGCTTGATCTTTGATTAATGCACCAAACATTTGTTGAGGTGAACGACAAGTTGAAATGTTTTTCTTGTATTCTGGGAATTTAGTTTCACAGAATTTTACCCATCCTGGACAACAAGATGTGAATAATGGTAAGTTTTCATTTTTCTCTAAACGTTCTAATAATTCATTAGATTCTTCGATTACTGTTAAGTCTGCACCAAAGTTTGTGTCATAAACTTCATCAAATCCCATCATACGTAATGCTGCCACTAATTTACCTAATGCATTTTCTCCTTTAGGAAGTCCGAATGCATCCCCAATCGCAACACGTACAGCAGGGGCAATTTGTACCACAACACGTTTGTTTTTGTCTGCTACTGCATCCCAAACTTGTTGTTCATTTGATTTAACCATAATTGCTCCAGTAGGACATGCAACACGACATTGACCACATCCCACACATTCTGTTTCTGATAATGGACGGTTAAATGCAGTTTCTACACGCATACTGCTTCCACGGTAGGCAAAGTTCCAAATTCCTAAACCTTGAATTTCTTCACATGTACGTACACAGTCTCCACATAAAATACATTTATTTGGATCCACTACGATACAGTTACTTGATGTATCTTTAGGAAGTTCTGGTTTATAGTTCATAAAACGAATGGTATCAACACCTAATTGAAGTGCTAATTTTTGTAGGATACAAGCACGGCTTCCTGCACATGTTGTACAATCACGACAGTGTGATGCTAACATTAATTCTAGAATCATTTTACGGTGGTGTTGTAATTTTGGTGTGTTCGTATAAATGACCATTCCATCACGTGGAACTTCTGAACATGATGCGAAAATTCTTCCACGATCATCTTCCACCACACACATACGACATGCTCCATATGTTGATAATTCACTGTGGTAACAGAAAGTAGGAATATCAATTCCAGCTTTACGAATCACAGATAATAAGTTTTTTTCATTTTCAAATGGTACCTTGCGGTTATTTACTGTAATATATTTCATTTCCATAATCTCCTTACGCTTCTACATAAATGGCATGGAATGGACAACTACTTTCACATGCACCACATTTAATACATTTTTCAGCATCAATCACAAATGGTTCTTTAATTTTTCCACTAATTGCCCCAACTGGACAGTTACGAGCACATTTTGAACATCCTTTACATAATTCAGGGTTAATTTTGAATTTACGTAATGCACTACATGTACCAGATGCACATTTTTTATCTACAACGTGTTCAATATATTCTTGACGGAATTGTTTTAGTGTTGATAAAACCGGTAAAGCTGCTGATTTTCCTAATCCACATAATGCTGTTTCAGAAATTGTTGTACCTAATTCTTCTAATAAGTCAAGGTCTTCCATTTTTCCATTTCCAGCAACAATGCGTTCTAGGATTTCTAACATACGTTTTGTACCTTCACGACATGGAACACATTTTCCACAGCTTTCATTTTGCGTAAAGTTCATGAAGAAACGTGCTACTTCCACCATACATGTTTTGTCGTCCATAACTACAAGTCCACCAGAACCAATCATTGCTCCTAGTTTTTTCAATGAATCGAAGTCTAAGTTTACATCTAATTGAGGTGTAATTAAACATCCTCCACTAGGTCCTCCGATTTGTACCGCTTTGAAGTTACCATCATCTTTGATACCTCCACCGATTTCATAGATAACTTCTCTTAATGTTGTACCCATTGGAACTTCAATTAATCCTGTATTTTTCACTGTACCCGTTAACGCAAAGGCTTTTGTACCTGGTGATTTTTCTGGTCCAATGTGTTTAAACCAATCAGCTCCATTTAAAATAATTCCTGGAACGTTGGCATATGTTTCTACGTTGTTTAATACGGTTGGTTTTTCAAATAATCCTTGTTCAACTGTACGAGGAGGTTTAACACGTGGCATCCCACGGTTTCCTTCAATTGATGCAGTTAAGGCACTACCTTCTCCACAAACGAATGCTCCTGCACCACGGTTAATGTGTAGTTTGAATGAGAAATCTGTTCCTAAAATGTTATCTCCTAATAATCCAGCTGCTTCCGCTTGGGCGATGGCATCTTTTAAACGTGAAATCGCTAATGGATATTCCGCACGAACATAAATGTAACCTTCTTGTGCACCACATGCATAAGCGGCAATCATCATACCTTCGATCATTTTGTGAGGGTCACCTTCCATGATAGAACGGTCCATAAATGCACCTGGGTCCCCTTCATCCCCATTACATACAATGTAACGAGTTGTTTCTTTTTGACGTGCTACTTGGCTCCATTTGTAACCAGTAGGGAATCCTCCACCACCACGTCCACGTAAGTTCGATTCACTTACTTCATTAATAACTTCAGCTGGAGTCATATCGAATAATGCTTTAGCGATAGCTTGGTATCCACCATATGCTATTGCTTCTTCCATATGTTCTGCATCAATGTGTCCACAGTTTTTAAGAACTAAACGAGTTTGACGTTTGTAGAATGGAATTTCTTCTTGTTTTTGGAATGTTTGTCCATCTTGTTTATATAATAAACGTTCAATTACTTCACCTTTTAAAACTGTTTTTTCATAAATTTCTTCACAATCTTCTGGTTTCACTTTTATGTATAAAATTCCTTGCGGTTCAATACGCATTAAAGGTCCCATTTCACAGAATCCATGACATCCTGATTTGTGTACATGTACAAATCCTTCTGGATGTGCAATTTCAGGTCCAAATGCTACATCTACTTTTCCATTGTCTTTTGATAAGGCAATCATTTTTTCAAAAATTGTTGCAGATCCACCAGCTAAACATCCTGTTCCTGCACAGATAAGAATACGGCATTTGCTTGATTCAATTGTTTGTTTTGTACTTGCTTGTAATTGGTTTAACATTTCACGATTTGCAATAGTTACCATTATTCTTCACCTCGTAATTCTTTAATTAATGCACTTGCAGCTTCTGGTGTCATAGATGGATATACTGTTTCATTTACCATTAAAACTGGAGCTAATCCACAAGCACCTAAACAAGATACTGTTTCTAAGGTAAATAACATATCATCAGTTGTTGGTTTTTCTTTTGTAACACCTAATTCTTTGTATAAGCAATCTAAAATTGCTGTTGATTTACGTACGTGACATGCTGTTCCATCACATACTTTAATAACATATTTCCCTTTTGGTTCAAAAGAGAAGTTTTCATAGAATGTCGCAACACTATATGCTTTAGCTTCTGTAATACCAATTTGTTTTGCAACATATGCCAATAATTCTGGTGGCAAATAACGATATTCTGCTTGAATATCTTGAATGATTGGAATTAGCGATGATGGTTTCGCACCATATACCGCAATGATTTCGTCTGTTTTTGTATAATAGCTTTGATCAACCATAAATGGGTCCTCCTATTTTTATTTTGAACTCGTACTACTGATTATAACATACAATGTAACCGTTTTCTATAATAAATCTCACTTTTTGAAATCGCTTTCTTGTAATAACATCATTTATTTTACCTTTTAGACATCACATCAAACCGAATAATCATATTATCCCCTATTTACAAGTTTTACTGTTATGATTATGTCACAAAAAAGGAAGTGATATCGATGTATGCAATAGAAACAAAAAATTTAACGAAATATTATAAAAATGTGATTGCGGTACAAAATTTAAATTTAAAGATTAAACAAGGTGAATTATTTGCCTTATTAGGTATGAATGGTGCTGGTAAAACAACAACCATTAAAATGCTATGTGGTTTAAGTAAAGCGACAAGTGGCGATGCCTATGTTGGCGGATATCATATCAACCATGATCTTCAAGAAGTTAAAAAACGAATTGCATTATCGCCACAAGAAAATGCAATTGCGCCTAATTTAACGGTATCTGAAAATCTGGCTTTTATCTGTCAAAT
>JAXJYR010000056.1:0-4176 GCA_036306885.1 Longicatena sp. | reverse complement strand
GGCAGGGACTGCCCGAATTTACGCCTGTGGAGATAGTAGGTTACGAGGTCTGCGAAGCAGGACGCCCATTGGCTTTAGACAATGGGTAGTTCACCACTTAGTAATTAAATCGATGTTAAAAAACCATAGTCTTGCAAAGGTGATTAGTAGTGCCTCTTGGTCCACCTTTTTTGATATGCTAGAATACAAGGCAAAGTTTTATGGTAGAAAAATAATTAAGGTAAATACCTATTTTCCTAGTTCACAAACTTGTTCCAATTGTGGTTATAAAAATAACCAATTAAAAGATTTAAATGTTCGTTATTGGACATGTCCTAAATGTCATAGTAAACATGATCGCGATTTAAATGCAAGTATCAATATTCGTGACAAAGGACTTCAACAACTTAAATAATGAAACTGTACCGCAATCCGTGTGGGATCAGTATAAATAATGCCTGTGAACATAATCGCTTAAACGCGTTTATCTGTAGCAGGAAAAGTACTTTCACCAATGTGTCCTAGCTTTTTAATCAAATTAGTAGCGTTTCCTACGTAATTTATGGTATAGTATACGTAACTGAGGTGATTGTATGAGACTAGGAGAGTCATTAGAGGATTACTTGGAAACACTACTTCTCTTAGAAGCAAGTGGACACATTCGTTGCGTAGACGTCGCCCGTCTCATGAATGTCAGTAAACCAAGTGTAAATAAAGCTATGAATGTACTTAAAGATAAAGGACTCGTTACTCAACAGGTTTATGGTGAAATTCACTTAACCGAAGAAGGACGCGCTTTAGCGAAAGACATTTACAAGCGCCATAAGATCGTTAAAGACTTTTTAATGAACGTATTAGGTGTAAGCGAAGAAAACGCTGAACATGACGCTTGTCATATCGAACATGTCATTTCCCAAGAAACGTTTGAACGAATGACAAATTATTGTGGTAAAAAAGATGCTTAGGCATCTTTTTTTAGTCATATCATTATGCTTTTGAATTTGGATATATTAGAATATAGATAACAAATAGATAGCGAGGTGTTATATATGAAACAACACGTATATGATATAATTATTGTCGGTGGAGGACCAGCAGGATACAGTGCTGCCTTATATGCCGCAAGAGCCAATATGGACGTTCTTTTAGTTGAAAAAATGTATCCCGGTGGTCAAATGACACAAACTCATCAAATTGATAATTACCCTGGTTTTGTCGATGGTATTGATGGCTTCACACTGGCGATGAAGATGCAACAACAAGCCGAACGTTTTGGCGCTAAAACACTATTCGAAGAAGTGCTAAGAATGAACCTTACTTCTTCCATCAAAGAAATTCATACTACAAATCAAACACTATATGCCAAAACAGTTGTCCTTGCAATGGGGGCTTCACCACGCACACTTTCATTAAAAGAAGAAGCTTCTTTAATTGGAAAAGGTGTCGCATATTGTGCTGCCTGCGATGGTGCTTTTTTTAAAGGGAAGGATGTCGTGGTAGTTGGTGGTGGAAACACTGCAGTCGCAGATGCATTATTGTTAAGTCACATCGCCAATTCCGTTGCACTAATTCATCGTCGTGATCAGCTAAAGGCTGAAAAAATCCTTCAAAATCAATTATTAAAGAGTGAAAACATTAAAATATACTGGAATCACACAGTAAAAGAAATTCAGTATGATGATAAGGTGCAGGGTGTTATTATCGAAGATGTTCAAACACATAAACAACAACAAATTAACACACAAGGAATCTTTGTTAGTATCGGTCGAATCCCAGCTACATCAATACTTCAAGGTATCGATTTAGATGCTCAAGGCTACATTATTGCTAGTGAAGATACGCAAACAAATATACCAGGTGTATATGCAGTTGGAGACATCCGCACAAAGCCTCTTCGTCAAGTTGTCGGAGCCGTGAGCGATGGCGCAATTGCCATTCACCAAGCCCAAATTTATCTAGAACAATAAAGTGATAAAACAGTTGCACATATATCATTATGGCAACTGTTTTTGTATGCAAAATGAAAGTGTCAGTAATGCCTAAAAAATAAGTAACCGCTTACAATTTTACTATCGCCATAAAGATTAAAAATCCTATCAAAAATAAGGAAAAATATGTTAAAAAAAGTCTTAAACAAGGTTGTAAAAACATGTAAAACCATTTAAAATAAGGTTAGAATGTCTTATCATTCTCGCTTTAGGAGGTCTTGCTTATGGTCTTAAGAAGATACACTAATTTTATTAAAAATAACGAGATCTTTTTTTCGTGTACATATTGAGTAGGGCTTAATATGTATTTTTTTATTTGCCGAAGGAGGAAAAGGTATGAGTACAACGAAACCAATTGTAAGTGTTGTCATGGGAAGTCGCTCTGATTTAGGGGCTATGGAAGAGTGTTTTGCTCAATTAAAAGAGTTCGGGATTCCATTTGAAGCACATGCATTATCTGCACACCGTACACCTAATGAAGTAATTGCATTAGCTGAAGGTGCAAAAGATCGCGGGATTAAAGTTATGATTGCTGCAGCTGGTGGAGCTGCACATTTAGGAGGAGTCGTAGCTAGTTCCACTACATTACCAGTATTAGCGGTACCAATGCAAACAAGTGCATTAGGTGGAATGGATTCTTTATTATCAACTGTACAGATGCCAAAAGGAGTTCCTGTTGCTACTTTAGCAATTGGAAAAGCAGGTGCAAGAAACGCTGCCATTTTAGCAGCTCAAATCATCGCACTATCAGATGAAGCAATGGCGGAAAAACTGATTGCCTTTAAAGAAAAAATGGCTGAAACAGTACGTAATGATTCAGTTATTGAAGTTGCATAAATAAATAGGAGATATTATGAACGCAAGAGTATTTGTAAAGAAAAAACAACAATTCCGTGTTGAAGCGGATTCGATGTTTCATGAATTAAAACAAAACCTAAACTTAGATGGGTTAACACAAGTTGATTTATACAATGTATATGATATTTTCAACTGTGATGACAAGGATATCGCATTATTAAAAGAAAAAGTATTATCAGAAAAAGTAACAGACGAAGTATATGATGAAGTGGCATTCAACGGTTCATTTACTTTAGCTTATGAATGCTTACCTGGACAATATGACCAAAGAGCAGACTCTGCACAACAATGTTTAATGCTATTAAACAACAAACAAGACGTTGTGATTAAAAGTGGTCGTGTAGTTGATTTCTATGGAACATTAAGTGAAGAAGAAATCATTGCTGTTAAAAAATATTTAATCAACCCAGTAGAAATGCGTGAAAAAGACTTAGCTGTTCTTGCTTACGATGAAGATGTTGAAATTGAAGAAGTTCCTGTATTAGAAGGATTCATTTCATTAGATCGTGAAGGATTAGAAGCTTTACGTCAATCATATGGATTGGCAATGACATTAGCAGACATTGAACACGTTCAAAACTACTTTGCGAATGAAGAAAAACGTGATTTAACCGAAACAGAATTAAAAGTATTAGATACATACTGGTCTGACCACTGTCGTCACACTACATTCGAAACAATTCTTGAAAACATTCGTTTTGAAGCAGGTGCTTTAAATGAAGAAATTCAAAAAGCATATGAATTATACTTAAGCTTACGTGAAAATGTCCACGGTGGTAAAAAAGTCATGACATTAATGGATATGGCTAGTATCTGTGGTAAATATATGCGTAAAAATGGTCAACTTGAAGATATGGAAGTGAGCGATGAAATCAATGCTTGTTCAGTAGAAATTAAAGTTGATGTTGATGGTGTAGAAGAAGATTGGTTATTAATGTTTAAAAACGAAACACATAACCACCCAACTGAAATTGAACCATTCGGTGGAGCTTCTACATGTATTGGGGGAGCAATTCGTGACCCACTATCAGGACGTAGTTATGTTTACCAAGCAATGCGTGTAACAGGTGCTGGTGATATTACTAAAGATATTAAAGATACTTTAGCAAATAAATTACCACAATCTCGTATTTCAAAAGTAGCTGCGAATGGATATTCAAGCTACGGAAACCAAATCGGTTTAGCTACTACATATGTAAAAGAAATTGACCACGATGGATATGTGGCAAAACGTATGGAAGTTGGAGCTGTATGTGGTGCAGCACCAAAAGCTAACGTTATTCGTAAAAAACCAGAAGCAGGTGACATCGTTGTATTAATCGGTGGAGCTACTGGTCGTGATGGAGTAGGT